>DASXEF010000408.1:0-5268 GCA_036490255.1 Kofleriaceae bacterium | reverse complement strand
CGCGCGCGGCGAGCTTGCGCGCAGACCACCACATCGCGCCGACGCTCGCGGTCGTGCTCGTCGGCGACGATCCGGCATCGGCGGTCTACGTACGCGGCAAGACGAAGGCGGCGCGCGAAGCAAACGTCGACGTGCGCGATCACAAGCTGCCGGTGACGACCACGCAAGCCGAGCTGATGAAGCTCGTCGGCGAGCTCAACGCCGATCCGGACGTCGACGGCATCTTGGTCCAGTTGCCGTTGCCGCCGCAGCTCGACAGCGATGCCGTGACGCGCGCGATCGATCCGGCGAAAGACGTCGACGGCCTGCATCCGACGAACCTCGGTTATCTCGCGCAGGGCCGGCCGATCGTCGCGCCGTGCACGCCGAAAGGCTGCATGCGCTTGCTCGCCGAGGTCGGCGTCGATCCCGCCGGCATGCGCGCGGTCGTGCTCGGTCGCAGCGTGCTCGTCGGCAAGCCGATGGCGTACTTGCTCGCGAACGCGAACGCGACGGTGACGATGTGCCACTCGAAGACGAAGGACCTCGCCGGCGAGGTCCGGCGCGCGGACATCGTGGTCGCCGCGATCGGCAAGCCCGAGCTCGTCGCGGGTGATTGGATCAAAGACGGCGCGGTCGTGCTCGACGTCGGCATGAACCGGCTCGGCGACGGCAAGCTCGTCGGCGACGTCGCGTATGCCGCGGCGGCGCAACGCGCGCGCGCGATCACGCCGGTGCCGGGCGGCGTCGGTCCGATGACGATCGCGTGCTTGCTCGAGAACACGATCGAAGCGGCGAAGCGCCGGCGCGGCTGAGCTACGTCGACGAGCTCGGCTCGAGCTCGACCTTGCCGATCGACACCGGCTTGCCGAGCGCGCGCACGAGCACGACCTGGAGATCCGCAAACGGCGGTGGGTTGCCGAGTAGCTCGTCGGCGCCGGCGAGCACGGCTTGCTCGCGATAGCCGCCGTTCGCCGTGATCGCGATCGTCGGCACGCGCGGCGTTTGCGTCTGTGCCGCGCGCAAGATCGCGAGGCCGCCTTCGAGGTCGAAGTCGACGTCGACGATCACGACGTCGATCTCGTGCGTCAGCACGCTCGCCGCGACGCTCGCATCGGCCGCCTGCGTGATCTCGGCCGTGCTGAAGATCGACTTGATCGCGCGCGCGAGCGACGTGCGGTCCTGGCGATCGCCCGAGAGCAACAGCACCTGCACGCCGCGAAAGCCGGAGACCAGCCGGTCGATCAGCGAGCCGAGTGCCGGCGCGATGTCGGCGAACTCGACGCCGAGGCCGGGCGGACCGATCGACGGATCGCCGGGCGGCCGGCGCCACGCGACCACGCCGTTGAGCGACGTCGTGCCGATCGACGGCACCGTGAGATCGAGCGTGACAGTCGCGCCGGTGGGCACGTCCTCTTCGGTCTCGATGAACATGCCGCCGCGCGACAGGTTGATCGAGTACGCGACGAGAAACGACGACGCGGTGCGGAACTCGACATGCACCGAGTACGGCATCCGCTGGTGCTCGCGCTCCGACACGATCGGATGCGCAGTATCACACGCCGGCGGCCACCAGCTCCATCGCTACAGCAAACGATCGAGAACGCGCTCGAGGTGGTCGAGGCTGAGGTATCGGATCTCGATGTGGCCGGATTTTCCGGGCTCGTCTTCGCTGATCGTCACCGGACCGCCGAGCGCACGCGTGAGCCGCTCTTCGAGGTCGCGCACGTTGGCCGATTTCTCGGCTTTCGCCGCTACGGGCGGTTTGGCAGGCTCGCGCGCCTTCTTGACGAGCGCTTCGGTCGCGCGCACGGACAGCCCTTTGGCGACGACGGCACGCGCCGCACGCTCCATCTCGGCCGCGTGCTCGAACCCGAGCAGGGCGCGCGCGTGGCCCATGGTGAGGCGTTCGTCCTCGACGAGCTGGCGAACACCCGGCGGGAGCTTGAGCAGCCGGATCGAGTTCGCGACCGTGCTGCGATCTTTGCCGATCCGCTCTGCGACTTGCTCCTGGGTCAGCGCGAACTCGTCGATCAGCCGCTGATAGGCGGCCGCTTCTTCGAGCGGTCCGAGGTCGGTGCGCTGCAGGTTGTCGACGAGCGCGCGCTCGAACGCCTGCTGCGTATCCACTTCTTGGACGACGACCGGGACGTCGTGCAAGCCCGCGCGCTGCGCCGCGCGCCAGCGACGCTCGCCGGCGATCAAGAAATAGCCGCCGCCTTCGCTCGCGGGCCGCGGCCGCACGACGAGCGGCGCGATCACGCCGTGGACGCGGATCGACTCGCTCAGCTCGGCGAGCTGCGCGTCGTCGAACTTGCGGCGCGGCTGCTCGGGGCTCGGGTAGAGCTGCTCGATGCCGGCCTTGAAATACGTCGGCTTCTCGCTGTCGACGCGACGGGCGAGCGGCGGCGATGCCGTCGGCAACAGCGCCGACAAACCGCGGCCGAGCCCTCTCTTCTTCGCGTCGCGCGGGTCGGTCGTCATCATGCGACAGATTCACCTTTCGACGCGTGCGTGATCAACGTGCGATCGAGAAACTCGTCGGCGACCGCCAGGTAGCTCTTCGTGCCCGGGCAGCGCAGGTCGTAGAGCAGGACCGGCTTGCCGTGGCTCGGCGCTTCGGACAGCCGCACGTTGCGGGGGATGGTCGTCTCGAGCACGCTGTCGCCGAAAAACTTCGCGACCTCGGCGCGCACTTGCGTCGCGAGGTTCATCCGGCCGTCGAACATCGTGAACAGCACGCCGTCGATCTTGAGGTGCGGGTTGTAGGCGGCGCGCACCTTCTCGATCGTCGCGGTCAGCGCGGAGAGCCCTTCGAGCGCGAAGTACTCGGCCTGCATCGGCACGACGACGCCGTCGGCCGCGACCAGCGCGTTGAGCGTCAAGATGCCGAGCGACGGCGGGCAATCGATGAGGATGTAATCGTAGCGGCTCGCGATCGGTGCGAGCGCGTTGGCCAAGAAGCGCTCGCGCGAATCGGCGCCGATCAGCTCGATCTCGGCGCCGACCAGATCGGTGGTCGCCGGCGCGACGAATAGCGTAGGAATATCGGTCGCGCGGATCACGTCGTCGAGCGTGACCTGGCCGACGAGCGCGTCGTACACGGTCAGCTCGACCTTGTCGCGCGGATAGCCGACGCCCGACGACGCGTTGCCCTGCGGATCGAAGTCGACGAGCAGCACGCGATGGCCGCGCGACGCGATCGACGCGGCGAGATTGATCGCCGTGGTCGTCTTGCCGACGCCGCCCTTCTGGTTCGCGACTGCCACGATTCGAGTCATGACCAACGCGTATCACCCGCATACGACAGTCACGACTTTCCGACGGGCGCGCGATCGTGCTTGCGAAAAAATTTGGCCGCAATCCGGACGTAGCATACTTTGTAGCCAGATGTAGGACATGTGGGTCATGTCCTCGAAGGAGCGCCAATGTCGTCTGGGATTCCGCGTATTTACACGTCGTTTGCCGAGTTCGAGCGCGAAGAGCTTCGCCGGTTGGATTCCCTCCATACGTCCGTCGACGACCTCGTCGAAGAACGGTTTGCGGAGGACGGCGATTTCGGCCAAAGCGATCAGCCACGCCGTCGCGGTCGACCGCGCAAGAACCCGCGCTGACAGTCGTGTCGTAGTCGGTTCGAAAATTCATCGCGCGCAGGGTTCGCGCGACACGCCGGCGACGATCGCGGCGTGGCACGTCGGGTGCTGATGTCACGCGCGTGGTTCCGCGCCGGTTGTTGTTCGCCGCGTTCGCCGCATGGACGATCAGCGTCGCGATCGGCCTGCTGTGCCGCGCGCCGCTGACCAGCGACGAAGCCGCGTACGCGCTGATCGCGCGCGGCGACGGTGAAGCGTGGCTGTATCGATCGCGCGGCGTCGTCGCGCTCGCCGAAGTGGGCCGCTGGCTCGCCGGCGACGGCGGCGACGAGCGCTTGCTGCGTTTGCCGATGCTCGTCGCAGGCTTGCCGTTCGTGCTCGCGGTCGGCGCGGTCGGCCGCCGCGCGTTCGGCGCTCGCACCGGCGCGATCGCCGCCGCGATCATCGCGGGCGCACATCCGTTCGTGTTGCGCGGCTTCGAATTGCTCGGCGATATCCCGGCGACCGCGTGCTTGCTCGGCGCGATCGCGATCGCGCTGCGCGAGCTCGCCGATCCGGATCGACCGCCGACGTATCACCTCGTCGGCATCGCGCCGCTATGCGCGACGGCGTTGTACTTGCGTTACGCGAGCTCGCTCGTGATCGCGCTGCTCGGGATCGCCGCGCTGATCTGGTTCTGGCGGTCGATCCGCGCTCGACCCGGACCGGCGATCGCGACGCTCGTCACGTTCGCCGTGCTCGTCGCGCCGTTTGCGATCGCGTCGACGCGCGCGACCGGGTCGCCGATCGGCGTGCTCGCGCTCGCCGGCGACGTCTCCGGCCGTACGTGGCTCGGCCGCGGCCTGCTGATCTACGTGTTCGCGGATCCGCTGCGCAACTACGGCGTGCTCGTGCCGATCGTGATGCTCGCCGGCTTGTGGGCGCTGCGCCGGCGCGATCGCAAGCTGCGCTTTCTCGCGACCATCGCGATCGGTCAGATCGTCGTGCTCGGCCTCGTCAGCCACGCGAGCTCGCGGTTCATCTTCGTCGCGATCGCGCTGCTCGTCGTGCTCGGCGCCGACGTGCTCGATCGCGCGATCACGCGCCGCCGCACGCTCGCGCTCGGCGCGATCGTCGCGAGCTGGCTCGGCATGGCGATCGCGATGGTGCCGTGGCAGCGCCACCTCGCGCGCGGCTTGGCCGACGTGACGGCATCGGCCGACGCGATCCGTCGCGACGCGGAAGGCGCGCCGTGCACCGTCGTCGCGCGCGCGTTGCCGCAACTGATGTGGTACTCGCGCTGCGCCGGTTGGAAGTACATGGGTGCGGCGAAGCCGCCGGTCGATGCAACGCGCGCCTGGTACGCGGCCGACACGCCGCGGCGGCCGATCGACGTCGGCACGCTCGGCGTGCGCGCCGTGCCGCTCGGACCTGCCTGGCGGCTCGAGCCGTGCTACGGCTCCGAGCCATGTGCGGCCGCTACACCGTGACGAGCCCCGGCGAGGCAGCGCGCGAGCTCGAAGCCGCGATCGATCCCGCCGCGCCGCAGAGCGAGTGGTGGAAGCCGCGCTTCAACGTCGCGCCGACGCAGCCCGCGCCTGTCGTGATCGTCAAGGACCACGCGCGCGTGCTCGAGCTCATGCGCTGGGGCCTCGTCCCGTTTTGGGGAAGCAAGCCCGGCGCGAAGCCGCCGCTGATGATCAACGCGCGCGTCGAG
>DASXEF010000403.1:0-1626 GCA_036490255.1 Kofleriaceae bacterium | reverse complement strand
GATGCGCAAGTTCGCGATCTTGTCGACGAGGTACGCGAGATCATTCGCCCCGTCGCCGGCGCCGCAGCCGAGCAGCACGACGAGGCCGTGGTCGATCGAGCCGATGATTTGGTTGTCGACGGTCACGCTCGCGCGTTTCGCCCGCTGAACGACCGCTCGCATCACCTGGACTTTACAGGCAACCGGCACAGCTTGTCCGCGGTCCAAGTGTCGCCTAGGATGCGCCCGTTCATGCGTTCCGTCGTGTTTGTGCTCGTGTCGTTAGCCGCCGGTTGCGGCTATCAGATCGGTCAGTCGTGCATCGTCGACACCGATTGTTCGGCGGACGGCTCGCGCGTCTGCGACGAGACCGAACCGAGCGGCTACTGCACGATCATCGGCTGCGACTACAACACGTGCCCGGAGAGCAGCGAGTGCGTGCGGTTCTACACCGGCGCGTTCGCGAACGAGCCGTGCGACTACCAGAGCGAAGACGTCACGGCCAGCGCGTGCTCGTACGACGAGGAGTGCTCGCTCGCAAACCTGTGCGTGCCGCGCTCCGCCGAGATCCGGTACTGCATGTCGACGTGCAGCAGCAACGGCGATTGTCGCGACGGCTACGAGTGCCGCACGTATCAACAAGGCTCCGACAACCTGGCGCCATTCCCGGCCGGCTCGATGCAAGAAGACGGCGGCGAGGTCGTGCTCGCACCCGGTGACAAAGACACCACGAGCACGCAGGGCTTCTGCGCGCCGACGCAGGCGAGCGGATCCTAACGTTCCTGCTCAGACGGCTCGGCTCGGGCGCGCTCGCGATCATCGGCGTGTCGCTGCTGTCGTTCGCGTTCCTGCACCTCGTGCCCGGCGATCCGATCGATCACCTGGCCGGCGGCGAAGCGACGCCCGAGACTCGCGCGAAGCTCGAAGCGTGCCTCGGTCTCGATCAGCCCGTCGCGCACCAGTTCGTCGCGTTTCTCGGCCGCGTCGTCGACGGTTCGCTCGGCCAGCAATGTCCCGACCCCGAGCACAAGCCGACGGTCGCCGCGCGCATCTTCGCGGTGCTGCCGCACACGCTGGCGCTCGCACTCGCCGGCATGCTGCTCGCCGCGCTGATCGCGATCCCGCTCGGCGTGCTCGCCGCGATCAAACGCGGCACCTGGATCGATACGGCCGTCACCGTCGGCTCGCTCGCCGGCGTCGCGGTGCCGATGATGGTGCTCGCGAGCTTGCTCGTGCTCGTGTTCTCCGCCGATCTCGCGTGGCTGCCAGGTCCGACCGAGCTCGGTGCGAGCGCGCTGATCTTGCCCGCGATCGCGGTCGGCACGCACCTGATGGCGATGCTCGCGCGGATGACGCGCGGCGCGATGCTCGAAGTCCTCGGCGAGGATTACATCCGCACCGCGCGCGCCAAAGGCGTCCCCGAGCGCCGCGTGCTGTTCGTCCACGCGCTGCGCAACGCGCTGTTGCCGGTGATCACGGTCGCGGGCCTGCAGTTCGGCTCGCTGCTGTCCGGTGCGATCATCGTCGAGAAAGTGTTCGCGCGGCCGGGCGTCGGCACGACACTGCTCGACGCGATCGCCGAGCGCGACTATCCGGTCGTGCAGGGCACGGTGCTCGTCATCGCGGTGACGTACGTGATCGTCAACA
>DASXEF010000381.1:0-9232 GCA_036490255.1 Kofleriaceae bacterium | reverse complement strand
TGTCGACCATCAAGCCGAACGGCAGGAACGCGATCTTCTCGAGCGCGACGCGCATCTGCTGGTTGATCGTCGCCTTGTCGTTCTTCGTGACCTTCGCGAGCAAGCCCTTCGTCTTCAGATACGCCGGCGTCATCGACAGCTGGATCGTGTCGCCGATCGCTTCGTGGAAGCCGTCGTTCGCGCCCGCCTGATAGATGACCGGCAGCGTGTAGTAGTGCTGGAAGTAGAAGTCGTGGCCGAGCTCGTGATGGATCGTCCACAGATCTTCTTGGTTCAGGTTGATGCACATCTTGATGCGCAGATCGTCGGAGTAGGTCACGTCCCACGCGCTCGCGTGGCACACGACGTCTTTGTCCTTCGGCTTGGTGAACTGCGAGCGCTCCCAGAACGTCGACGGCAGTGGATCGAAGCCGAGCGACGTGTAGAACGCCTCGCCCATCTTCACCATCTTGATCGGGTCGTAGCTCTTCTTGAGCACCGGCGTGACGTCGATCGCCGCGACGCCCTTGAACGGCTCGAGCTCGGGATAGAGGTAGTCCCACGTCTGCGCCCACATGTTGCCGAGCAGGTGCGACGGAATCGGCCCGGTCTTCGGCACGACCTTGTCGCCGTACTTCTGGTTCAGCACGCGACGCGTGTAGCAATGCAGCTGCTGGTAGAGCGGCTTGACCTGGTTCCACAGCCGATCGACATCGGCGCCGAACTGCGCCTCGGGCATGTCGTAGTTCGCTTTCCACAGCTGTGCGACGTCGGTGAAGCCGATCGCTTTCGCGCCGATGTTCGACAGCTCGACGAAGCGCACGAACTTGTCCTTGAGCGCATGGCCGACGCCGTCGTGCCACGTCTGCCACGCCCGCTCGAGCACCGCCGGATCGCGCGACGTCTGCAGCGTCTCCGAGAACGGATCGACGTTCTTGCAGGTCTCTTTGCCGCCATCGCTCGGCGTCGTGCACACGCCTTTGCCGTAGATCGACGTCATCGCTTCGCCGATCTCTGCGAGCTCGGTCGCTTGCTTCGGATTGTCGGGTGACGGGTTCGCTTGGAACTTGAGCAGCAGCAGCTGGCGCTGCGTATCGGGATCGAGCTTGGCGAGGATCGGCTCGAAGCGGCGAGCGTCCTTGACCATCTTCGTGATCCCGACGCTCATCGCCTCGTTGGCTTTCGCCGCGGCGGCCTCGTGATCCTTCGTGATGTCGGTCTCGTTGGTCCACTCGGCGACCGACGCGTCGACGAGTAGCTGGCGCAGCTTCGGATCGAGATCTTTGACGAACTGCTGCGCGTCGGCGATCAGCGCGGCGTCGTGATCCTGCTTGGCCTGCTCGAACATCGCCGAGCCCTGCTCCATGATCGCGATCGCGCCGGAGCCGCTGCCGGTGCCTCTGTCGCGCTTCGGATCGCGCTGGTGGTTGCACGACACGATCGCGACGACGAGCGCAGCCGCTGCGACGACTGCGATGAGGTTCTTCATGGTTCCATCCCGGGAACGGGCGTGCCGTCTTCGCTGGCTTTCGGCGCGGACTTCTTCTCACCCGGCACTTCGATGCCGTGATCGTCGAGAATTTTCTTAGCGCCGAGCTGCTGGTCCTTGTCGAGGATCGTCCACGCCTTGTTCAGCGCGATGCGATCGTTCTGATCGCGGATCGCGTGCAGCCTGCCCGCATCGGCGTTGGTCTTCACGTTCTGACCGGGCGCCATGTTGTAGCGCTCCTTCTTGACGTGAGCCTTCACTTCCTGCGGCGTTTGCTCTTCTTCTTCCTCGGGTTTTTCGATCTGACGGAGCTGGACGTCGATGTCGGCGTCCTGCGCGGCCAAGCTCGAATCGAGGCTCTGGAGCTGCGTGAGCTGGCTGTCGTTGAGCTTGAGCTCACCCGAGTTGTCGATGAGGTAGCCGATCGGTGTGCCCGATGCCGGTGGCAACGGCGGCACATCAGTCGGGTTAGCCGGCGGCGGCGTAGTGCTGCCTCCGCAGGCAGCGAGGGCCAAGGCGAGCGCGAGCACGAACCGCATCGCTCGTTTCCGTAGCACGAAAATTCGCGTATCGTGGCCGGAAGTATGCGTGCTTTGCTGGTTCTGCTCGGTCTCGCGGCCTGCCAGCAGTACGAAAGCCTCAAGGCGAAATACATCACATCCGAGCCCGACTGGCAGCACATGCCGGCATCGGGCCCGCCGGTCGACCACATGGCCGACCAATGCGCCACGCCGCTCCACGACGACGACTATTACGGCTTCAGCGTAGGGAGACCCCAAGGGTGGCGCGTCGACTACTCGAGCGGCACGCTCGTGGTCTCGCGCGACGAGTCGAATCTGGTCGCAGCGCTCGTCTACCCGGCGCGCATGCGGCACGGCGATCTGCCGCCCGAGCAGTTGCTGCAGAACTTTTCGAACACGCTCGGCAAGAGCATTCGGAGCTCCGGCGGCGCGTACCAGCTCGCCGACAAGGTCACCGACGGCCACGTCGCGACCGCGCTCGCGACCGCGACGATCGGCGGCGTCAAGCTACGCGGCCAGCTCCAGGTCATGGCCGCGCCGGGCTTCGCGACGCTGAAGTTTTACTGGGCACCCGACGCCGAGCTCGCCGCCGACGAGCCGACGCTGCGCCAAATCGTCAGCTGTTTCTCGCGCAAGACCGTCATCACGCGTCGCGAGCCCGTCGCGCCGCCGGGCGGACCGCAGACGCGCTACGGCGTGACGGCGAAGACCGAGCACGTCGAGGGCATGACCGAGTATCGCGGCCGTTTCATGGCGGTGCAGCGCCCCGCCGGCTGGCAGATCACCGCCGAGACCGATCACGGCATCGACATGATCATGCAGAACCGCAACGCCGCCTTCGACTTCTCGTACGTGATCCAGCCGCACGGAACCGCAGACGAGTACGCGCGCCGCGAGATGCAGAAGTATCAAGGCGCGACGATCATCAGCGCGGGCCTTCAGCCGGCGCCGGCCGGCTGGCAGGTCGCCGCCGTCGAGTTCACCGCGAACGCCGGCTATCCGACGCACGGTTACGTGCGCGTCGCCGTCGGCAACGGCGTCGCGACCGAAACCACGTGGCTCATCGCCGCCGAAAAATGGGACGCGCTCCAGTCGACCCTCATCGCGATGGCGGGCAGCGTGCAGATCCTGCCGGCCGCGCTCGCACAGGTGCAGGGCGAAGTGCGCCGGCAGCTCGCGAGCTATCCGCCGATCAAGCCATCGAGCCCGCCCGATCGCACCAGCATCTATTCGGGATGGTCGAAGATGGAGGATCGGCAGAGCCAGGGTTACGAGGACACGATGCTGCAACAGGACCACGCGAAGTCGCCGACGACGGGCGAGACGTACACGGTGCCGTGGAATGCGTGGAGCGCGACGGGCCCGGATGGCGCGGGGTACTACCGGCAAGTGCCGGGCGGTGGCGTCGAGCGGCTCGATGTCGATGGGCAGTAGAGCGGCTACATCTCATCAATGACGATGAAGCGCGCGAGCTGACTAGGCGGAGTGGGTCGTCGAGGTCGGCAACTGGCTCGAGCGCTCACGTCGACTCGGCTTTTTTGACCAACCCGTTGGAAGGATCGCTCCCCAACGAGCAGGAATCGGATCGCGTGCCGCGAGTGATCCTGTCCACCGCAACGTGAACCAGCAACTCGCCCAAGAGATGGTCGTGCGCATCTCGTTGGGACGGACTGGAGCTTCGAAGCGTTCGAGCCGGTGAGTGTAGATCTGCAGGTCAAGGCGTCGGGGACGCTCGGCATTGCCGAACGATTCGCAGACGAACACATACGCGCAGGGATCGAGCACGCCGCCGAGCAGCTCCCTGATCCGCCGGCCGGACCGGCGTTGATTGTCGTCGCGCCGCAGCGCAATTGGCCGTTGTATGGCGAACCGAGCGCGATCGAAAAGCTGATCGGCCACACGACAGGCTATCCCGATCGTCGCGTACTACGTCACGAGACGTCATACGGACCACTCGCTCGGTGGGGCACGTCCACCAAGCTGACAGGCATGTATCAGGTCTGTACCGGTAAGGCGATCGTGTCGTCACGCAGGCCGTTCGCATTTCAGTAGACAATAGTGCGTTATTCAAGTTATGAAATTGGCCGTGAAGCAGCTCTCGCTCGACCGCGCTCGCAAGCCGACCGGCCACGGCGGTTGGCGTCCCGGCGCCGGCCGTAAGCGCAAGCAAGGCGCCATCTCGCACCGCACGAGGCGCGCGTTTCCGTCGCGATTTCCGCAACACGTCACGCTCCGGCTCGGCGCCGATTCGCCGCCGATCGCGCGCGAATACCTGATGGCTCGCGTGATCCGGCCTTGCATCGCGATGTGCGAGAAGCCGTTCTTTCGCGTCATCGAGTTCAACGTGCTGTCGAACCACGTGCACCTGATCTGCGAGGCCGACGATGCCGAGGCGCTCGCGCGCGGCGTGCAGGGCCTCGCGATCCGCTTCGCGCGCCGCTTGAATACGGCACTAAAACGCAAGGGCAAGCTGTTCGGACCGCGCTACCACGCCGTCGCGTTGCGCTCGCCGGTGCAGGTTCGCAACACGCTGCGCTACGTGTTGCTCAATCGAAAGCATCACGCGGTTGCGACGAAGCGATTCTTCGCGGGCTGGGTCGATCCGTTTTCGAGCGGCGCGTGGTTTCGTGGCTGGCAGGCGCCGATCCGCGTGAACGACATCGTCGGGCCGCTCGTGCGCGAAGCCGCGCCGACGCGTGCGCCGAAGACGTGGCTGTTACGCGTCGGCTGGCGGCGCGCCGGGCCGATTTCCTACGACGACCGGCCGAGCTAACTAATCGAGCTCGAGCTCGATGCCATCGTCGGGACCGTGGCGGCGAATGATCTCGACGAGGATCTCGAACACGGTCTGGCCCTCACCGCGCCGGGCGGCTTCGAGATCGGCCTGCACGCTCGCGACGTTCGTCGGATGACAACGCAGCAGCTTGGATTCGATCATCTGCACCGTCGCGGCGTAGCCGAGCGTGTCGCGCGAACGCGCCGAGTTTGTCCAGCGCAGCACGAAGCCGCCGTCGGGCGTGCCGAAGCCGCCGCGCAGGATGTCGTTGAACGCGTCGAGGTTGCGACCCCACGGCGACAGGCCGAGCGTCGCGGTGACTTCGTCGTAGAAGCCGTCGAGCGAGTCGACCCGCGTGCCATCGAGCTCGAACACGGGTTTCGCCGGCACGAGACGATCATTGCACGGCAATCGCCGGCAGCGCGCACGACCGCGACGGCGCTCGCGGCTCGATCGAGCATGAAGTATCTCGTCGCGTGCGTGCTCGCGTTCACACTGTCGGCGTGCACGCTGGTCGGGCTCGGCGTCGGTGCTGGGATCGGTGACCTCGCCGGCAATACACGAAGCGGCGCCATTCACGGCGTCGAGATCGGCGCGACGATCGACATCTCGATCGTCGTCGCCATGGTCGTGGCGATGATTCGCGCGACACGGAGCGTGTTCGGATAACGTCTAGGCGTGATCGGCCCGCGCATGCTCCAGTTGTGATCGACGACGGCAGCGACTTCATCCGCGGCTGTTGCTTCCCGCGGTTGTACTCGGCGTTCTTCGAATGCGTGAGTGTCAGTTCGCCGTGACTTGCGTGAACACGTACGCGCTGCGCGGCGGCATCTGGATCGGCGTCGACATCGTCTGACCCGAAATCAGCTCGGTGTACGTCCCGGCTGGTAAGCCGACCGCCGTGTTCATCGCGTCGCCGCGGTTGAGCGCGACGAAGATCTGGTCGTTCGGCATCGTCATCGAGTAGACGTACGTATCGGTCGTCGTGCCGAGCGTCGCGCGCGTGCCGTGACGCGTCGCCGGATGTGCGGCGCGAATGTGCGTGAGCGCTTTGATCTGCGAGCGCAGCCACGTCTGGTTGTCGGTGTACTGATCCCACTGCATGAAGTGGCGATTGTCGGGATCGCCGGCGCCGTTCATGCCGTACTCGTCGCCGTAGTAGAGCATCGGCAGACCGACGGTCGTGAACGTCAGCGCGTACGCGACCGACAAGCGCTGGAACGGGTTCGGCGTCGTCGGTAGCAGCGGCTGGTTGGTCCAGTTGTTTTCCTTGCCGCCGTCCCACGGGTCGTACATCGGCGTGTCGAGCGCGTGCTCGATCGCGCGCGGCACGTCGTGATTGCCGAGGAACGTCGACATGACCGCGTCGGGGCCGTAATAGCCGTCGTTGGAATCCATGAAGCCGACGAGGTCGCTCATCTGGCCGTCGCGATGGAGCAGCGTCGACAACACCTGCGCGCGCAGCGGGAAATCGAACTGACCGTCGAGCTGCGTCTGCGGGTCGACGTACGACTTGATGAGATCGCGATCGCCGTCGAACGTCTCGCCGACCATGTAGAACGGCTGGTTCCACACGAGCTCGCCGTTCGCACGCGCGCGCGTGTCGGTGAACCAGACGTCTTCGACTTGCTTGACGGCATCGAGCCGGAAGCCATCGATGCCGAGCGTCTTCGCCCACGTGATCGCGTTGTTGACCGACCATCGCCGCGCGTCGGCGTCGAGCATGTTGAACGTCGGCAGGAACGTGTCGAACCAGCACACGGTGTTGAAATCGGGGCAGCCCTGGCCGCAGACGCAGTTGCCGCCGGTGCCGTTGTCGTCGGGCCAGAACCAGTCGTTGTTCTGCTCGTAGAGCGGCGCGTCGGTCGTGACGTGGTTCATCACGTAGTCGAGCAGGATCTGGATGCCGTGCGCGTGCGCGCTGTCGATCATCGCCTGCAGATCGGCCTGCGTGCCGTAGTGCGCGTCGATGACGGTTTCGTCCTTCGGCCAGTAGCCGTGATAGCCCGAGTACATGTGGCCATCGCCACCCGGCTCGGCGAGCCACGTGTTCTCGAGCGGCGAGGTGATCCAGATCGTGTTGATGCCGAGGTCGGTGAAGTAGCCGGCTTCGATCTTGTTCTCGATCCCTTTGAAGTCGCCGCCCTGATACTGGCCGGGATAATCGGCGCCCGGGACTTGCTGATCGTTCGTCGTATCGCCGTCGGAGAAGCGATCGATCACGATGAAGTACATCATCGCGTCGTGCCAATCCATCGGCGCGCGCGCCGCGCACATGCTGCAGTCGACTTTGACGACCGAGTTGAACGCGCCGTAGCCGTCGGGCGATTGCCGCATGTTCGCCGGATCGGCGATCCAGTTGCCGTCGACGTTGAACTTGTAGAGCACGATCTGCTGATCGTTCACCGGCACGCTCACCTGGAAGCCGCCGGCGATCGGCGTCATCGCGACGCCGGTCGTCCAGCCGTCGGCCGAGAAGTCGCCCTGCAACACGACGTTCGTGCCCGCGCCCATATACGTGAACGTCTCCGTGCACGTCGGCACCGGCGGGCAAACCGACCCGCTGCCGGAGCCGCTGCCCGAGCCGCTGCCGTCGTCATCGCCCGTCGTGCTCGGGTTCTGCACGGCCGGGCACGCAGCCAGGATCAAGCAAGCGGCGGCGACGGCGAGGCGCATGGTGGGTGAGCCGTCATCAAGGCTCGTGCCAGTAAACGGCTCGGCAGCTCGGCCACTTATGTAGATCGCGCGACGCCTTCGTTGCGATCGGCAACGCACGGCCGATGACTTGCCCACCGATCTCGAATCCTGTATCGAACTGATCATGATGCGCGGGGTGCTTCGTTCGCTGATCGTGGTGACGTTCATGACCGGACCGGCACTGGCCGAAGCTCCGTCGAAGAAGCCGGTTGCCGCGCACAAAGCGAAGTCGCACAAAGCGAAGTCGCACAAGGCGCGCGTCGCGCACCATCACAAGTCACACGCGGCGAAGACCCCGAAAGCGGGCTAGCCCCGTCGACGTTGCGATCGGCAACGGCGCGGATCGCGCGACCGGGGCAGATCGTGAACATGACACCTTGTCGTGCGGGCACGCTTCGTGCTCGGGTGCGCGCCGAATGCGGCGGCTACCTCTGTTGTTCGTCCTGGTCGCGGCTCCGGCGTGGGCGCAGATGGCTCCGGAACCCGGCGTTGGCAGCGACGGCAGCGCCGCGCCGCTGACGCCCGAGCAAACTCCGGATCGGCCGCCGCCCGCACCGACGCCGTCGCCGACGCCGGTCGTGCCGCCGCAGCAACAACCAGCGGCGAGCGACGCGCAGCAAAAAGCCGACGCGCTCCAGCAGATCCCGCCGCCGCCCGTCGGCAACCCGACGAGCGACAACTCGGAACGCGGGTTTCGGTTCGGCTCGTACGGCCGCGTGCTCGCCGATACCGATCTGCGCGGCGGCCAGACGCAGCCGTTCTTGGTCGGCACCGTCGGACCGCGCGTCATCGAGGATAGCTACGTCGAGCTCGAGTTCTCGTACGGCTTCGAGCGGTTCCGCGCGGGCGAGACCGAGATCGTCGTGCGCCCGGTGTTCACGCTCGCGATCGAAGGCGACCTGTTTCACGACAACGGCGTGTTCGATTCGTCACCGGCGATCCGCAATCTCTATCTCGAGGCGCGGTTCAACGATCACTTCACGGGCTGGGTCGGCTCGCGGATGTACCGCGGCGACGACATCTACCTGCTCGACTACTGGCCGCTCGACAACCTCAACACGATCGGCGCCGGCGTGCAGTATCGCAGCGAGATTCCGCGCGGCGAACGCCACGACGCGGTCGAGGTCGCGCTGCACGGCGGCGAGAATCGCCTCGACAACCCGTACCAGTACCAGACGGTCGACGTCGCGAATCCCGCGCAAGGCGACACGACGATCGTGCAGCTCAATCGCCAGCGGCTCGTCGGCAGCCTCGGCATCTCGTACATCTTCGACGGCGGCCCGGGCAAGCTCAGCGCGAAGGCCAAGCTCTACGCCGAGCTCCATCACATCGGCCCGGGCACCGAGCAGCTCTCCGACATGAGCGCGTACGAAGCGCTGCCCGCCGACAACGGCTATCTGCTCGGCGCCGAGATCAGCTTGTTCGGCATGCAGCCGCCCGGCAGCAAGTTCCGCCGCCACTTGAACCTCTACATGCGCTACGCGAAGGGGCTCGCCGCGTTCGATCTGCTGCAGGCGCCGACGAGCTTCGGCCCGGATCGCAAGACCACGAACGCGAGCGATCTGTCGTTCGGCGTGTCGGGCAACTGGGACGAAAGCTTCGGCAACTTGATGCTCGGCGTGCTTTCGCATCGCGTGATCGACGCGACCGGCGAGGACATGGATCCGAACGACGGCTGGCAATACGTCATCGATGCGCGGCCGCTCGCCCGGTTCGCGCGCGATTGGTACATCGGCGCGGACGTGTCGTATCAAGCGCGTTTCCCGCAGG
>DASXEF010000373.1:0-13708 GCA_036490255.1 Kofleriaceae bacterium | reverse complement strand
CGTTGACGTCCTTGATCAGCGCGGTGAGCATCGGCGTCGGCATGTAGAACAGCGTCGTGCCGGTATCGACGACCCAGTCCGTGAGATCGGTCGCGGTCGCATCGGTCAACGCAGCGCTGCCGACCGACGCGCCGGTGACGTCGATCGAATAGAACGGTTGGTCGTCGCTGATCGCGAGCATCGGCGTGTACGCCGGTGCCGCCGACGCGTGCGTTTGATCGAAGCCGCCGAGCCACATCGTGCCGTCTTTCGCGCACAGCTCGAACGCCATGATCGGCGTGACGCCGCTCGCGGTCGTGATCGTGTTGAAGTACGCGCCGGTGTTGGGCTCGGCGTTCTCCGGCGCGCCCATGCCGAGAATGCCTTGATAGACGTTGCCGTCGAAGAACTCGGTCTGCGTCGTGATGTCGACGATGTTCAGCTGCGCGGTCGGCGAGCCATCGCCGACGCCGATCGTGTCTTGATAGATCTCTCCCGACCAGCCGGAGTTGTCGGCGTATTCGGTGCTCGCGCTGCCCTTCTCGTCGGTCGCGGTCGATCCCGGCGTGTACTCCGGCGTGACGCCGCACGTCGAGCATGTCGAGCCGGCGATGCCGACCGTCGTCGAGCCCGTGTCGAGATCCATGACGAACTGCTGCGTGCCGACCGTCAGCGTCGGCGCCCAGAACGAATCGTCGGGCGTCGTCAGCGGGATCGCGTAAACGCCGGACGAGGTTCCGGATCCGCTTCCGCTTCCAGAGCCCGACCCCGAGCCGGTCGACATGCTCGCATCGGTGTTGCCGCTGCCGTCGTCGCCGTTGTTGTTGTTGCTACCGCCGCAAGCGACGAGCAAGCAGATCGCGAGAATCGAAGCGCGCTTCATGGCGTCGGACGCTAACACCGACGACGCGAATCGTCGTCGCGTTTCCACTGACCGACTGCGATGTCGAGTGCTCGCGCGGCGGTGTTGCGAACTGTTGCAGCCGAATTGCGCGAGCCGACGCGCAATTCGAGCGGCTCAGCGGGCGGTGATATCCCGCAGCTCGTCGACGAGCGCTTGCGAATCCTGGCCTTTGCGAAACATCGGCCGATCGGGCGCGACGCTCGCCGCGTCCTGATCGTTTTCGGCCAAAAACACGACGCGTGTGCCGAGCGCCGGCTTGTTGGCGACGATCCAGCGGTAGACGTCTTTCGCGCGCCAATCGACGACGATCGCGTCGAAGTCTTTGAGCTCGAGCACCTCGGTCGCTTGCTCGGCGCGGTCGACGGGCGTGACGGCGTAACCCTGCTGGCCGAGCAGCTCGGCCATGACCTCGAGCATCATCGCGTCGTCTTCGACGAGCAGCAGCGTCGGGATCGGCTTGTCGCGCTTGAGCGCGGGCATGACCACCGATGGCCGGCGGCGTGCGATCGCGGCCGTCGCGCGGGCGAGCTCGCCGAGCTCCGCGAGCGGTACGGTGATACAGCGGCCGGCGACGAGGTTGTCGAACTCGGCCGGTACGTCGTCGGCGATGAACACGAACCGACTCCGCAAGTCGGGGCGATTCGCGAGCGCCCAGCGGTACAGATCGCCGCCGAGCGCCCACGGCGACACGACGACGTCGATCGCGCGGCTGCTCTCGAGCGTGGCCTTTGCGCGAAATGCTGACGCCGCCGCGACGATGTCGAGCCCGTCGGCGTGCAATGCGCGCGTCAATGCCTCTAGCACATCCGCAGAGGCATGGATGACGAGCGCGGTAGGACGACCCGTCGGGGGCACCACGTCGATCATAGCTTCGCGGCGTTTGATTTGGTGCCGATCGCAGCCTACGCTTTTGGTCTATGCGACGGATTCTCTCGCTCGGCGCTGTCGCCGGGCTCGTGGCTTGTTCCGGCGGGGCCGGCAAGCCGCCGCTCAAGCCAACTGCCGCCCAGCTCCCGGGCAACCAGACCGCCGACACCCTGCCGGATATCCCGGCAAAAATCGTGGTCACGACGCAGGCGCCGATGGACGGCAACCAGCCGAGCCAAGCCTCGCCGGTACTCGACGTCATGCGCGCCGAGAACGAGCGCGAGATGGCCGCGCTGTCGAAGACGCCGGAGCCGGCGTATTACCTCGCGTACCAGCTCGTCGAGCAACGCGTCGTGAGCTTGGAAGCCGAAGGCGGCGCGCTCGTCGACGATAAAGACGACACCGCGCGGTTCTTGGACACCGACGTTCGCGTCGGCTCGCCGCATCTCGACAACACGCGGCAGCTCGCCGACGACACCAATGGGCTCAACGCGCCGCTGACGCGCCACGGCCTCGTGCCGTTCGGCAGCGACAAAGGCGCGCTGACCAACGCGCTGTGGGTCGATACCGATCGCCGCTATCACGAGTCGGTCTCGGCGCTCGGCTACGTGCGCCAGGATCAGCAAACACTCGCCGCGAAGAAGACGAACGACGACGACTTCTCGGCCGAGCCGAAGGAGACGTACATCGAGGCGCCGGCCAAGCTCGAGTTCGACAAAGCGCAGTGGGTCGAGCGGCTGAAGAAGTGCTCGGCAAAGGCGCTGACGCCGACCGGCAAGGCCACGCGCGGCACCTGCGGCGTCGTGTTCCAGCTCAACACGAGCTACTTCGTCAACAGCGAAGGCTCTGTGATCCAGCAATCGTGGACGAACGCGCAGCTCTCGGTCTCCGTCGGTGTGAAGGCCGACGACGGCATGAACCTCGCGCGGCTCGAGCAGCGATTCGGCCAGACGCCAGCGGATCTGCCCGGCGACGGCGAGGTCGACAAGATGATCAAGGTCGTCACCGACGACCTGGATGCGCTGCACGACGCGCCGCTCGCCGATCCGTACGTCGGCCCGGCGATCTTGGAAGGCCGCGCCGCCGGCGTGTTCTTCCACGAGGTGTTCGGCCATCGCATCGAAGGCCATCGCCAGAAAGATCTGACGAGCGGCCAGACGTTCTCGAGCTACGTCGGCAAGGACATCGCGCCGTCGTGGCTATCGGTCTACGACGACCCGCAGATCGTCACGCTCAACGGCATCCAGCTCAACGGCTTCTATCACTTCGACGACGAAGGCGTGCGCGCGCGTCACGTCCCGCTGATCGATCACGGCAAGCTCGTCGGTTTCGACATGGGCCGCAACCCGATCAAAGGCTTCCCGCACTCGAACGGCCACGGCCGTCGCTCGGTCGGCCTGCCGCCGGTCGCGCGCCAAGGCAACCTCGTCGTCGAGGCGAGCAAGAGCGTCGAGGAGCCGCAGCTCGAGAAGATGTTGATCGAGCAGATCAACTCGCAGCATCGCCCGTACGGCATGATCTTCACCGACATCAGCGGCGGCGTGACGAACACGTCGGCGTTCGCGCCGCAGGCGTTCAAGGTCAACCCGGTGATGGCGTATCGGCTCTATCCCGACGGTCACAAGGAGCTCGTGCGTGGCATCGACATCAGCGGCACGCCGCTCGTCGCGCTCGAATCGATCCGCGCCGCGAGCCGCGAGATCGAGACGTTCAACGGCGTGTGCGGCGCCGAGAGCGGCTGGGTGCCGGTCTCCGCGTCGGCGCCGAGTCTCTTGCTCGACAAGCTCGAGGTCGAGAAAGGCTTCGTGCCGCCCGATCGCCCGCCGATTCTCGACGCCCCTGCGCAGATCAAGGTGAACCAATGAAGCGCTTTGCAGTCATCACGGCGCTCCTCGCCAGCGCGACGGCGTTTGCGGAAAAGACCGCGCCGGAAGCCAAAGGGCCGGCGTCGAAAGCCGTGACCAAAGAGATCGTCGACGCGATCGCGGAAGAGATGAACCGCGACATGCAGCGCATGGTGATCCCAGGCGCACCGAAGCCGTATTCGATCTCGTACAAGATCACCGAGGTCGAGGTGAACGAAGTGTCGGCGAGCCTCGGCTCGACGGTCGCCAAAGAACCGCGGCACTTCGTCAACATCGAGGCGCACGTGCGTGTCGGCAGCCCGGATCTCGACAACGGCAACTTCGTCGTGCCGGAAGCCGCCGAGATCGACGGCACGTCGGCGTTCAACTTGCCGCTCGAGGCGACGCCGCGGATCGCGAAGCGCGCCGCATGGCTCGTCACCGACAGCGCTTACAAAGAGGCGTTGATCCAGCTGCGCGCGCGGCTCGAGTCGCGCAAAGCCGGCGGCGTCGCGATCGCGACCGATACGCCCGCGTGGACGCCGACGAAGGCGCTCGTCAGCGAAGACCAGGTGCTGGTCGCGCCGCTCGAGACCGTCGAGGAGCTCGAGGCACGCGCGAAGGCCGTGTCGGCCGTGTTCCGCGATCAGCCCGGGCTGCGCGATTCGCACGTCGCGATGACGAGCTACCTCGAGCGTCGCTGGTACCTCGACACCGAGGGCACCAACGTCACCGACACGCGGCGCGCGAGCGGCATCGTGATCTCGGCGAGCGGCCAGGCCGACGACGGCCAGCTCGTCCACGACTACTTCATGCGCTACGGCCACACGACGAAGGATCTGCCGACCGATGACGAGCTCAAGGCGGAGTCCAAGCGCATCGCGGGTGCAGTCGCCGCGCTCGAGAAGGCGCCGGTGCTCGATCACTACAGCGGCCCGGTGCTGTTCGAAGGCGAAGGCGCGGTCGGCATGGTGCGTGCGTCGTTGGTGCCGAACTTGGGCGGCACGCCGTTGCCCGAAGGCTTGAACCCGCAAGAGGCGAAGCAATTCGGCGGCGCGTTCAACGACGCGGTCGGCGAGCTCGCACTGTCGCGCGATCTGTCGATCGTCGACGATCCGACGGCGCAGACCGGCGGCGGCAAGGCGATCATCGGCGCGTACAAAGTCGACGACGAAGGCGTCGCCGCGCAGAAGGTCGACGTCGCGAAAGACGGCTGGCTCAAGACGCTGTTGACCAGCCGCACGCCGTCGCGCAAGGGCCAGGTCTCGAACGGCCACGCGCGGCGCACGGCCGAAGGCGGCGCGTTCCAAGGCAGCGCGACGAACTTGTTCGTGATCGGCCGCGGCGGCGTGTCGCGCAAGGCGCTCGAGCAACGGCTGATCTCGCAGGCGCGCAGCGTCGGCAAGAAGTACGGCCTCGTGATCCGCCGCTTCGACGACGCGGCCATCACCGCCGAGTCCGACTTCACGCGCCGCGAGCTCGTGCAGATGATCAAGACGACGAATCAAGATCTGCCGCCGCCGGCGACGCTCGCGTACAAGGTCTACCTCGACGGCCACGAAGAGCTCGTGCGCGGCGCGCAGCTCCGCGAGGTGCCGATCAAGGCGTGGAAGGACGTGATCGGCACGAGCAACGAGCTCACCGTCTACAACTTCCTGCAGCCGCCGCCGAACGAATCGCAGCTCGCGCTGCACATCCAGCCGACGGAGAACGGCTACGTGCCGTCGAGCGGGATCGAGAGCTCGGTGATCACGCCGGACCTGTTGTTCAAGGACCTCGACGTGTTCGGCTCGACGAGCGGCGAGATTCCGCTGCCGCCCGTCGCGCAGCCTGCTACCAAGTAAGCAGTGCGCGTTTATGCGATCGAGCCACGCAGCCGCGCCAACGGGCCCGGCGCGCGGTTCGTCGTGTGGTTGCAAGGCTGCACGCTCGGCTGCCCGGGCTGCTTCAATCCCAAGACGCACGACCCGCGCGGTGGCGACGAGCTCGGCATCGACGCGATCGCCCAGCAGATTCCCGACGACGTCGAAGGGCTCACGCTCTCCGGCGGCGAGCCGTTGCAGCAAGCCGAGGCCGCCGCCCAGCTGCTCGACGCCGCGCGCGCGCGTGGCCTATCGACGCTCGCGTTCTCCGGCTACGCGATCGACGAGATCCGCGCGCTGCCCGGCGGCCTCGCCGTGCTCGATCGGCTCGACGTGTTGATCGACGGCCGCTACGTCTCCACCCAGCGGCTCGCGACCGGCCTGCGCGGCAGCGTCAATCAGCGCATCCAGCTCCTGACGTCGCGCTACGCGCTCGCCGACGTCGAAGCGACGCCTGTCGCCGAGATCCGCATCGCCAAGAACGGCGCCGTCATCCTCACCGGCGTGAACCCCCTCAAACTAGGGACGTAGTCCATTAGCGCAACTTCGCGCGCGGAACATCGCGAAATTATTGAGGGTGCGAGGGACGGACTAAAGCGAGCGCGCTCCGGTGACCCGTCCGACGACGATCGTGTCCCGCAAGCGCCTCGTACCCAGCGCTCGCTTTAGTCCGTCCCTCGCGTGCTCAACAAATCCGGCATGTTGCGAGGCCGAAGTTGCGCTAATGGACTACGTCCCTAGCTGACGACGCCGATGACGTTCTTGGCCTGGCGCTGGATCTCGATCGAGTCGCGCAGCTGCTCGAACAGTTGCCGCGACGCCGGCATCCCGACGATCTCGAGATCGGGGTTCGCCGCGTCTTGCGCGATGATCTCGACGTGCGCGATCCGCAGGATCCGATCCATCAGGTTCTGCTTGTAGACGACGTCTTTGATCCGCCACAGCTGCAGCACGTCGATCCGCTTCGACAGCACACCGCGCTCGAATTCGATCGCCGTGCTGGTCACGCGAAATCGAATCGAGCGGCGAAACCAGTACAGGATCAGGCCGAACAAGGCCGCCGCGACCACGGGCACGACCGCTTCGAGTAGCTCTTCCTTGGTCGACCGACCGGCGCCGCGCACCATCGGCACGAGCACGATCGCAGCGATCGCGAGTGCCGCGATCACGACGTACTGACCGAGATAGGCCTTCCACGACGGACTGCCGTCGTAGATCATCTTGCGCTCGACCGCAGGTGTGAGCGGCTTGGCGACCGGCAGCGGCGACTGCGCATCGAGCATCGAGTTGCAAAACCGACACTTGATCGCGTCGTCTTGGATCTCCTCGGCGCAGAACGGACACTTCTTCATGAGCTACATCCGGTAGCCGAGGCCGATCATGAAGTCGAGATTCATGATCGACTTGATGTCGTCGCGCAGGCCCGACTTCGCCGGGCTGTATTCGATCGCGAACGGCGTCACCGTGCCCACCAGGTTCGGCGTGAACGCGTAATCGGCGGCGACTGCACCGCGCACCGCGAGCATGCCGAGCGCACCTGTGGTCGCCGCGCCGTTGTTCGTGAACGGGTTGCCCGCATCGCCCATGCCGGTGAACGCCAGGATGCCGATGCCGAAATCGGCGCGCAGCCCGATGTTCGGCGCGACGTCGTAGTTGAGCCCGGCGTCGGCGAGCGCGGAGATCAGCGACGCGGTCTCCTTCGCGGCCGTCATGAGGTTCGTGAACGGCACCGGCGTGTACGCGGCGTCGATACCGACCTCGAGCCGCAGCCCGTTGCCAACCGGCAGCGGATAGCCCGCGAACAAGTTGAACGTGCCTTGGATCGGTACGCTGAGACTACCGGCCTTGACGACGTCGACGCCGCCGGTCAGCCGGATCGAGATCAGCTGAGGCTCGGTCGATTCGGAGCCGTGCACCGTCGTCGACTTCGTCGTCTTCGTGTCGTCGTCGTCGCCGCTGCTGTCATCGCCGGTCTTCGTCGCGACCGTCGTCGTCGGTGGCGGCGTGGTCGTCGTCGGCTTCGTCGTGGTCGGCGGCGTCGTCGTGGACGTCACCGTGCCGCCGTCGGGCTTCATCGTCGAGTCCGGCCGCTTCTGCGCGAGCGCGCCCTCGTTCTGCGCGCACTTTTCTTCTTCGGCGATCCAGCCTTCGACCTCGGCGCGCTTGCTCGGTTCGAGCGGCTTCGCGGTATCTTGATCCTTGAGCGACAGATAGCGCTTGTAGAAGAACTCGGCGTCACTACAGCGATGCGCTTGGCGATACGCCTGCGCGATGTTGTAGAGGTACGCCGGCTTCTTGCTGTCGTTGGTCTCGAGCTCGAAGCCCTTCTTGAACGCATCGACGGCTTTGTCGAAGTCGCCGAGGTTGTACTGGTTCGCGCCCTCTTTGTACCAATCGTCGGCGGACTTCGGGTCCGCATGCACGAGCGCCGGCACCAACAACAGGCCCATCACCACACTGAGCAGCTTCATGTGTCTCTCTTTCACGGCGGTTCGAGGCAGGTGTCGCACGGCTTGGTCGTGTGCGGCTTCTGCGTCTGCGTCGTTTGATGCGTTTGCGTCTGCTGCGTTTGCGTTTGCGTCTGCGTCGTCGGTTGCGTGACGATCTTCTTGAGCGCGACGTCTTTCTTGAGGTCGCCACTGTCGAGCGCGACGTTCGTCAGCACGACATCGGCGTAGCCGTGGAGCTTGAGCGTGATCTGTGCAGGCTTGCCGCCTTCGGGCAGCGTCAGTGTCGCCGGCGCGCGCTTACCGGTGTCGACGTTGTTGAGATAGATCTCGGCGCCGTCGGGCGTCGACGTCAGCGCGATGTCGACGGTCTTCGCGACCGTCGCTTCGATCGGCTTCACGGCGGCATCGGGCGTCACCGTCGCGACGACCGCGGATCCGACCGCCGGCTGTGGTGGCGGCGGTTGCGGCTGAGGTGGCGGCGGTTGCGGTGGCGGCTCGGGCGGCTTCGTCGCCACGACCACCTCGGCGCTGCCCGATCCGGTCGCGACGTTGTCGTTCGTGGTTTTTTTCTTACTGCCGGCGACGACCGCGATGCCGATCGCAGCCGCGACGACCACGCCGACTCCGGCGACGATGAATCCGGTCTTGTTGCGTCCCGGCGCGGCGCCGACGGGCTGACCCGCGCCGCCCGACAGCGTCGTCGGCGACGGTGCCGACAGCGAGCCCGGCACGGGCGAGTTGTAGACACCGGTAACGCCCGGGATCGACAGCGGCGCAGGCGTCAGGCGCGCCGGTGGTAGCGGCGCCGACGACGGCATCAACTGGCGACCCAAGAATCCCTGCACGCCGCCGTTCGCTTCGACGTAGCCGACCGGATCGGCGAGCGCGCGAATGAACTCGTCCATCGTCGGGTAGCGCATCTCGGGGCGCTTCTCGAGCGCCTTCATCACGACGACCTCGACGTGCGGCGACATCATCCGATAGCGCGATGGCTCGACCGGCTTTTGCGTGAGGTGCTGGACGAGGATCTCGCCGTAGCCCTCGCCGATGAACGGCACGCGACCGACGAGCATTTCGTACAGGCAGATGCCGAGCGCGTAGATATCGGTGCGGTGATCGACGTTCGCGCGACCTTCGCATTGCTCCGGCGACATGTACGCGGGCGTGCCGAGCACGAGGCCGGTGCGCGTGCGATGCGAGCCGCGCGAATCGTTCGTCAGCTTCGCGATGCCGAAATCGAGCAGCTTGACGAAGTCTTTTTCGCGGCCGCGCGTGATCAGGATGATGTTGTCGGGCTTCAGATCGCGATGGACGATCATCTGCTTGTGCGACGCCGCGAGCGCGTCGGCGACCTGCAGCGCGATCGACAGCGCGCGCTCCGGCGGCAGCGGCGCTTCAGCACGGATGATCTGCGAGAGCGTCTGCCCCGCGAGAAACTCCATGATGAAGTAGACGAGCTGATCTTCGCGGCGCGGCCCGGTCTGCAGCACGCCGTAGTCGACGATGTCGACGATGTTCGGGTGCTGGATCGCGTTGACCGCTTTGGCTTCGTTGAAGAAGCGTTCGGCGACCTCCGGGTTCTGCGAGAACTCCGCGTGCAGAACTTTGAGCGCGACCTTCTTACCGATCGTCGGGTGCTCGGCGAGATAGACGGCTCCCATGCCGCCTTCGCCCAACTTCTGGGTGACCAGATAGTTGCCGACGGTCTGCCCGATCAGGAGGTCTTGTTGCTGCGCCGGCCCCTGAGGGTCCATGAAATCTCCCAGCCCGGCCACCATACTAGCGTCAACCGGCTGAAAAGTCGCACGGTCATGGGGTGCATGTTACCGATCTAATGATGCGAGTTGTTTGCCTGTGGGTAATCGTGGGTGGCCTGGCCGCCTCGGCCAGCGCAGACCCGCGACTCCCGGACCTGCACTCGCGATCAGTGGTCGTGATCGATGTCGCCAGCGGGGACGCACTGTTCGCAAAACACGCCGATGACGTGCGGCCGATCGCGTCGACGACGAAGATCTTCGTCGCCCTCGCCGTTCGCGACCACGACCTCGATCTGGACGGCTGGACGACCGTCACCAAGAGCGACGCCTGGGCGGCCCGCGGCGGGTCGCGGACCCGGCTCGATGTCGGCGAGACGTTCACGAACCGGGATCTGCTCCGCGCGATGTTGATCGCCTCGGATAACCGCGCGCCGACCGCGCTCGCCCGCGCCGCCGGCATGGACGACGACGCGCTCGTCGCCGCGATGAACAAGGTCGCGAAGCGGCTGCACCTGGCGCACACGCACTTCACCGATCCGAACGGGCTGCGCGGCAACGTGTCGACCGCACGCGAGCTCGCGCTGGCACTGCACGCGGCGCTCGAAGACGACGTGCTCGCGCAGATCATGGGCGAAGAATCGGTCGTCGTGATCGGCAAAGGCGGCCGGCCGCACATCGAGTACACGAGCACGAACCAGCCGCTGCGCGAGCGCACGTGGGACGTGATCGGCGGCAAGACCGGCTACACCGACGCGGCGGGCTATTGTTTCGTGACCGCGGCGCGCATCGCCGGCCGCGAGCTCGTGCTCGCGTTCCTGCACTCGGATGGCAAGACCGAGCGCTTCATCGACTTCGATCGCTTGGCGACCTGGATCGATCGCGAGCCCGAAGTGAAGCAACACGCGGCCGAGGGTCACGCGCGCGTCGCGACGCACGAGTAGAATCAGCCGGTGAGCTGGAACCGGCGCGAGGTGCTCGGCGTGCTCGGCGGCGCGTCGGCGAGCGCGCTCGCGTGGGCGTTCACGGGGTGCCGCACGCCGCCAATGATCGCGCACGCGCGAGCCGCGCCTGCCGACGTCTCGATCGAGGTTCGCGCGTGGCTTCACGATGCAGTCGCGACGTTGCGCGGCGCCGGCTTCGCGCGCGTGCATGCGCTCGCGGTGCGGCGTGCGCGTGCGACGGCGGCCGTCGACGTGCTCGGCTCGAGCGTCGCACGAGCGCGCGCCGACGGCGTGGTGATCGTCGTCGAGTCCGAGCGAGGCGTGAAAGAGCGAGCGAGTAGCGAGCTCACGAGAGCCGGCGTGGCCGCGGCCGTGCGCGCGCTCGCGCCGAAGGCGAACGCGCCGGCGACGATCGATTTTGGCCCGGCGCCGGCGCCGCTTGCCGCGACCCGCGAGCTCGACGCGATCGGCGATCGCGAGCTGATCGATCGCGTCGCGTCGGTCGAGCATCGCGAGCTGCCGGGGCGCATCGTCTACGCGGCCGGCGTGCTCGACATCGACGACGAGACCGTGTGGTCCGTCGAGGAGCACCGCGATCTCGTGCAGCGCCGCAGGCGCGTGCGGCGCGCGATGACGCGCGTCGCGTGGGATCGCGAGCGCCCGAGCGCGATCGACGTCGCGCGCGCGTGGAGCGGCGGCATCGACGACCAGACGTTCGACGACGAGCAGATCGCGTACGCGCGCGATACCGCACTCGAGGTGATGACGCCGACCGCGTTCGCCGACGGCATGCATCCGATCGTGCTCGCGCCGTCGGTGGCCGCCGCGGTGATCGACGCCGCCGTGCGTGCGCTGCTCACGTCGCGCGCGCAGATGCGGCCCGAGGTCGTCGCGCGCTTGACCGCCGACAAAGCGAGCGCGTCGCCGGTGTTGACGCTGGTCGACGATCCGAGCGCGCCGAGCGCGTACGGCGGGTTCGACTTCGACGACGAAGGCGTGCCGGCCGAAGTGCAAACGCTCGTCGATCGCGGCGTCATCGTCGGTGCGCTCGCCGATCGCGCGGGCGTGGCGGCGAAGCGCGCGCAGCTCGCGGGCCGCGGCCGCCGTCCCGGTCACACCGGCCCGGTCGAGCCGATGCCGTCGCAGCTCCGGCTCGCGCCCGGCGCCGGCGACATCGCGGTCACCGAAGGCTTCCAGCTCGACAGCGGCCACGTCGCCAGCGTCGATCCGGCGAGCGGGCACGCGGTGATCGAGATCGCGCGAGCTCGCGAGCTCGCGTCGGGCAAGCCGACCGGCCGTGTGTACTCCGACCTCGAGCTCGTCGGCGATCTCGCGACGCTGCTCGGCAGCATCGCCGAGGCGTCGAAGCAGACGCGCACGTTCGGCATTCGCGACGAGCGCGACGGCCTGCCGACGTGGCGTTCGATCGAGGCACCGTACTTGCGGGCGAGTGGCCTCATCCGGGCGCGCCGTGGAGAGCCCGCGTGATCGATCGCGGCCAGCTCGCGCAGGCACTCGCGAGAAAACCGTTCGCCGACTGGGTCGTGTTCGAGCGCGAGCAGGAGCTCGCCGTGCGCGACGCCGATCGCAGCCGGAGCGAGCTGCGCACGCGCTTCGACATCGTCGCGCACGTCGACACGCCGAAAGGCCGCGGCACCGCGCGACTCGCCGTCGATTCGATCGACGCGGACGCCGATCAGCTCGCCGATCGTGCCGTCGCGATGGCGATCGCGTCGGTCGGCGATTCGTGGGAGACCGCGCCGGCCGCCGCGCCTGCACGGGTCGAGCTCGCCGATCCCGCGTTCGACGACGATCTCGACGCGGTCGCCGATCGCGTGCTGCACGCGACCGCGGTGCGCAACGCCGTGATCGGCGTGACGCTGTTGCGCGAGCGCGTCGCGAGCATCTCGCGCAGCGGTTTTCACGTCGAATGGCGGGCGACGCTGGCGCGCGTCTCGGCGCTCGTGATCGCCGAGGCGCGCTCGCTCGTGATCTCGCGTGAAGCGCGCCGGCTCGACGCGCTCGACGCGACGGTCGCGATCGCCGATGCGACGTCGGATCTGCACGCGCTCGCGCGCGCTCGCCCGGCCACCGCGGGTCCGTGCAGCGCGATCCTCGCCGCCGACGCGCTCGTGCCCGACGAGCTCGGCCTGTGGGCCGCGTTCGCCGCGCAAGCCGACGCGCGGTTATCGAGCGAAGGCCTGTCGCGATTTCGCGAGCGCATGCCCCTCGTGCCCGGGGCCGATCAGCTACCGGATCCGCTCACGATCATCAGCGACGGCGCGCTCGCATTCGGCGTGCGCTCTGCGCCGATCGGCGCCGACGGTGACGCCGTGCGCACGTTCGCGATCGTCGATCGCGGCCTCGCCGGCACGCCCGGGCTATCGCCGCGCGAGGCGTCGCTGCGCAAGCGCGATCCGAACGGCGGCGTGCGCAACCTCGTCGTCCGCTCCGGCACCTGGAACGGCCAGGCCGATCCGTCCGGCCGGCTCGTCGAGATCCGCCGGCTGCGCGCGCTCGCGATCGATCCGTACAGCGGCGACGCCAGCCTCGAGATCGCGCTCGGTATCGAGCACGGCAAGGGGCCGTTCACCGGCGGCACGCTCCGGCTCGATCTGATCGATGCGCTGGCTCGCGCGCGCCGGTCGTCGGAGCGAATGCGTCGCGGCGCGTACGAGGGACCGAGCTCGGTGCTGATCGAAAACGCCGAGCTACTCGTTTAGACGACAACCCGTGATGCATCTTGCACCATGTGTATGTACGTACGTCCGCGCTAGAGTGACGCCAATCGGCGACTCCACTCGGTTTAGCGTGGGGTCGCGCAACGCGACGCCGCGCCGGCCGGTGCCCACGTACATGCCGCGCCGTTGCCGCCGGTGCACTGGCCGCATTCGAAGTCGTCGGGGCAGCGGTTGCACGGATCGTGATTATCGAGCAGCTGGCCCGGCGTCTCGCGCGCCGGCGCGTACGGGGACGGCGGATCCGGATCGGGATCGTCGGGCGAGAGCGCGTTGACCGCGTTGACGACCAACGCCTCGGCGACCGTCTTCGCGACCGCGCCGGCAGTCGATTCGCCACTGCTCTCGTGATGGTGCGACGAGCTC
>DASXEF010000320.1:0-7212 GCA_036490255.1 Kofleriaceae bacterium | reverse complement strand
CGATGCCGCGATGCGCGTGCTTGCACGCGCGACGATCGATTGTCGTGCCGGCCGTGCCGACGCAGCAGCCAAGCTGCTCGACGAGCGCTGGGCCGAATGCGAATACACGCTGATCGGCAGCGAGACGCGGCTCGTGCGCGTGATCCGCGCGTTCGCAGTCGCGCAATCGACGGGGCCGCGTGACGCAGGCGTTGTCGACGCGCTCGTCGCGCAAGCTCGCCCCGTGATGTTCGATGCGGAATACGCGTTCCTCGGCGCGAGTTGGCCGGAGCTCGCGGTGTTCCTGACGTCGCACGGTCTCGGCTAACGAATCTCGAGCGCGAGCCCGAGTACTTCGTCGCCGGGCGTGATCGTCGCGCGCGTCGAGCCGCCGGCGTCGCCCTTCGTCGCGATCACGTCGACGTCGCCGGTCGGCGCGTCGTGGATGCGAAACTCGCCTTGCGCATCGGCGTCGCCGGAAACCTCGCCGACCGCCGAGCGGATCACGACGTGCGCGCCCGGCACGCGCTGGCCGCGGCCGTCGCGGACGGTGCCGCCGATGAGTGCGCCGCGCGCGAGCTCGATGCGGACGTCGCGGATCGTCGACGCGGGCACGTCGAACTCGCGCGAGAGCGCCATGAAGCCGGGCTGCGCGATCGTCAGCCGCCAGTGCCCGACGAGCAACGGGCCGAGCTTCCAGCGGCCGGTGCTCGCGGTCGAGGTCTCGGTCGTCGCGCCGCCGGGGCCGGCTGCCGAGAGCGACGTGCTCGCGAGCGGCTCGCCGCTGCGCGCGTCGAGCAACACGCCTTCGATGGCGCCGCCGAGCGCGACGACGAGCCGCGTGCGTTCGGCCGGCGACGACGCGATGGCGTCGAGCTCTTGCGTCGGATAGTCGAGGTGATCGACGCGCAGGCGGACGTGGCCGCGCGGCAACATCTCGATCGAGAACACGCCGTCGCTCGAGCTCGTCGCGCCGCGGCCTTCGCTCGGACCCGCGACGATCTCGAGGTGCGCGCCGCCGACGGGGATGCCGGTCGCATCGACGAGCGTGCCGAGCACCGTCGCGTCCGCGACCTCGAGCACGACGTCCTCGCGATGCTCGGCGGCGGTCGTGCCGCCGGCCGGCGCGAGCTCGAGCGGAACGCGCACGTCGCCGTGGCCGTACGCCGACACGCGCAGCACGAGCTTGCCGCTGAGCGGGCCGATTCGATATTGGCCGTCGGAGTCGGTGAAGTTTTCGACCGGTGCGCCGACGTCGGGCTGGGCCGCGACCTCGGCTCCTGCGATCGGCGCGCCGGCTTGATCGGTCACGCGACCGGCGACGTACGTGCCGGCGCCGAGCACGACATCGACATCGCCGGCGACCTCGGCCGTGCCGAGCGAGACCTCGCGCGAGCGACCTTCGGCGAAGCCGGCCGCGACGGCGAGCACGGTGACCTTGCCCTTCGCGATGCCGGCGATGCGATACCGCCCGTCGCTACCGGTGGTCCACACCGACGCGCGATCGCCGGTGCCGTTGGTCGCGAGCGGCGCCGGCTCGCCGACGAGGCCGACCGCTTTCGGATCGACCACGGCGGCCGGCCGTGCGATCTGCTCGCCCGGCAGCGGCAGCGGTGGAATCGGGCCGATCATCACGCCGAGCTCGCCGCGCGGGATCAGCTGCGGATCGGCCGACGGCGACGAGGTCGTCGGTGGTGGCGCGCCGCTGCGCCCCGAGAAGCGCCGCAGTCGATCCTGATCGACGTCCGCCGAGTATTCGGTCGCGTTCGCCCCGGCGGTCAACGCGCGCACCGATGCGCCCGCGATCGGCTTGCCGCTCGCGTCGACCACGCGCCCTTCGATCGCGGCGCCGCGTTCGAGCGCGAGCTCGGGCACACCCTTGCCGGCCTCGAGCTCGACGCCGCCGGGCGACGTGTACCCGGGCGCGAACGCGTCGGCGATCCACGTCCCGTTCGGCACGCCTTCGATTCGAAACACGCCGTCGTCGCCGCTGCGCGCGTAACGCGGCGCCTGATCGTCGCCTTGCGGGCGGAGCTCGATCGCGGCGACGAGCCCGGTACCTTCGCCGCGATCGATCACGCGGCCGACGACGATCGCACCCGCCTCGAGCCGCAGCTCGACCGGCGCGAACGGTCCGGCGCCGAGCCGGCTCACGCGCACGGCGCGCGCGGCGAGCGCCTGTTGCCACGCGTAGACTTGATAGCGACCTTCGGGCAGATCCGGCACGTGAAACGCGCCGCGCGGATCGGCGACAACCTCGAGGCCACCGCCGATCGCGTCGCCGCGAATGCCGACGGTCGCGCCGGCGACCGGCTTGCCGCCGTCGGTGACCGTGCCGTCGATCGAGATCTGGCGTGCGACGACGATGCGCGCCTCGTCGGAGGGCACGGGTACAAACCGCACCTCGGCGGCGAGCAGGCCCGCGCCGGTGACGCGTACGCGATAGCGCGCGGGTGCGAGGCCTTCGATGATGAAGTGACCGTCGTTGCCGGTCGGCGGTGTCGCGATCGCCGCGCTGCCCATCGCGCTGCCCATGGCTTCGGGCTCGGCCGAGACGATCGCGCCGGCGACCGGCAGGCCCGCGCCATCGACGACGAAGCCGGTGAGTCGCGGCCCGTTCGGCGCGCCCGGGAGATGCGGCGTCGCCGGTGTAGCCATGAAGCCGCGACCGCTGCCGCGCGACGCGTCGTTCGTCGGCGGCATCGGCGCGTGATGCGCGACCACGAGCGCGATCGTCGCCGCGAGGACGATGATCACGCCGAGCGCGACGAGCGGGTTGCGCATCGGCCGTGACTGTAGCGCGACGTGTTACGCTAGCGGCGATGGCGCAGGCTCTGTTCTCGAACCAGCGCGAAGCGAACGCGCAATCGACGATCGCGCTCGTCGAGGCGGTGATCGCCGAGCTCGGTTATCCGAGCAAGCCGATCAGCGAGCCGGGGGCGCTGCACGGCTGGCAGCTCGCAAAGGGCTCGGCGGTCGCGACGGTCACGCTCGTCGATCGCGCCGAGTTCACGCACCTGCGCGTCTGCGCGATCGTGATGACGCTCGACGCCAAGGTCGATCGCCCGGCGCTCCACGCGCACTTGCTCGAGCTCAACGCCGGCCTGTGCGGCTCCGCGTTCGCGACGTCGGGCGACCAGATCCTGCTGCTTGCCGAGCGCTCGACGCTCGACCTCGACTCGAGCGAAGTCCGCGACGCGATCACCCGCCTCACCGAGACCGCCGACAACCACGACGACGTGCTCGTCGCGCGCTTCGGCGGCCGCATCGGCGGCTGAGCGCTACGTCGCTGCGGTGATGTCGCGGCCGCGCGGGCCTTCGTCCATCGCGATCGACACGAGCACGTTCGGGCACAGCGTCAGCTCGGTGAGCTCGCGCAGCACGCGGCCGCGCGAGTCGATCATCTTCGCGTCTTGCAGCACCACGAACTCGACCGGTCCCGAGCTCGGCTGGCACGACGCGAGGTAACCCGTCACGCGGGCTCCGGTGTCGTACTCGATCGTCACGCGATGGCTGATCAGATCGTGCAGCTTCGTGTAATTCGGCATCGCCCTGCCCTATATCACGGTTGCTAGCGCCACGGGTCGGCGGCCGGCGCCGCTTCGCCGACCTCGCGGACGTTGCCGCTGCGATCGAGCTCGAGCTGGAGTCGCTTGCGCTCGCCGCGCAACAGCTCGGCCTCGCACGAGAACTGCGCGCCCATCACGGTGATCGGAATTTCCGGATCGCAGACGAGCGTGCGGATCGTGTCCTTGTTCTTCGCGAGCAGATCGGCGGCGACCACGTCGCCGCGCGCGATCGTCGGGCGTCGCGCGAGATACGTCGCGCCACCCGCGATGGCCGCGATGAACGCGATCGCCAACATCCGCATCTGCAGCTGAGCGTAGCTCGAACAGGACCGACCAACTAGCTAGTCGGTCGGTCGACACGCACAGCGAACCTCAGGCGACATGCATCGTTCCCCTCGCCGAAATGCGCGCGCGCCGACCGACCAACCAGTTGGTCGGTCCACAGCAGCTACTGATTCTCGTCGGGCGTCTCGTCGGAGCCGACATCCGGCTTCGCCGTATCCGAGCCCGTCTCGATCTCCGGCATGTCCTCGCCGTGATCGAACGACTTCGCCTCGGGCTGTTTCGGCGCGGGCGTCGGATCCGCCTTCGCGACCGAGTCGACGCCTTCGAGACGCTTGCGGCTCGATGCCGCTTCGCGCGAGCCGAGCTTGCCGCCCGAGTCGAACGCGAGCCGCGCTTCGTCGAACCGACCGAGTTGCTCGAGCGCGGTGCCGAGGTTGTTGTACATGAAGCCGGTGGCGCCTTTGCGCGACGTCGCTTCGGTGAAGTGCTCGGCCGCTTCGTCGTACTTCTTGAGCTGGAGCTCGGCGTAGCCGAGGTTGTTCCACGCCCAGATGTTGTTCTGATCGAGCTCGCATGCGCGCGAGAACGCTTCGATCGCGTCGTCGTAGTTGAACGCGGTGAGCTCGGCGCGACCCTGCGTGTTCCACGCGAGGCTCGACAGCGGCGCGAGCTTCGTGCCCTTCTTCGCGGCGGCGATCGCGAGCCCGCGCTTGCCGTCGGCGATGTAGACGCGCGCGAGCTCGATGTGAGGCTCTGCGCGTTTCTTGTCGAGCTTGATCGCAGCCTCGAGCATCTGCACGGCACCGTCGCGATCGCCTTTCGCGGCGAGGGCGCGACCTTGCGCGAGCGCGTCGTCGAACTGCGTCGGAGCGACCGGCGTTTGTACCGGCGCCGAGATCGGCTGCGTCTCGACGACAGGTTGCGAAACTTCGGCGACGCGCGTCTGCGTCGGAAACTTCGGCATGAACGACATCGGATCGACGGCAACTGCGTCGTCGCCACAACCCGACGCCACCAGCAACGCGAACAGCATCTTCTTCATCATGGTGACCTCTCTTGTCGATCACCGTGAACAGCATCGGCCGTGCCACGCGATGCAGCCAACCGCGACGAGCAGTTGTGCGCCGATGTGGGTGTACAGACGCGGCGATTGTGGCCGGTCTTCGCGTCGCGCCTCGAGCGAATTTACGGCGTCGCGTGCGCGTTGATCTGGACCGTCGCGTCGAGCTTGCCGGTCGGCAGCGGGTCGCCGGCGTCGAGCGTGATGGTCGCGCCGACGATCACGTTGAACGGATCTTTGTAGTCGTTCATCGCGGAATCGAGCGCCGCCTGACCGTCGTCGATGAACGCGAGGTCGGCCGCGGCGACGAGCGCCTTCGGCGCGACCGGCTGGATCGTCGCGATCGCGACGACGCCCGGATCGCCCGGCTGCGTCGACGACATCGGCGCGACGTAGACCGTGATCGGCGGCGTCGCGATGTTGAGCGAGTTGTCGTTGACCGTGTACTCGACGCTGTCGACGCCGATCGTCACGCCGCTGTGATTCGCGATCGCCTCGAGCTGCGGCGAATCGCTGAGCAGATCGACCATCTGATGCGCTGCGATCTGCAGCGACAGATCGCACGTATGCGCGGTCGCATCGCAGCTGCCGGTGCAGTTCGCGGGACATGCAGCGGTCGCGGCGGCGTTGCAGACGTCGGCGGCGCTCGACGTCGATGGCGTGCAGGCCGTCGCCAAGAACACGTCGGCCGTCTGCTGCGTGACCTGCCAGCCCGACGTGTCGATCGAAAACGGTTTCGGCGGCAGGTCGAGCGAGACATTGGCGGCATTTGACGACAGCACCCCGCAGCCGCCGAGCAGCAAGGTCCCCAAAGCTAATCGGTACATCTAGACGACCAGCATAGCGCAGCTGGGCCGGTGCACTCAAAAATCGGCGTGACGGGCGCTACAGCGTCGCGACGAGCTCTTCCGCGAGGCTCCACGGGTCGCGCCCAGACGTGACCAGCGCCGTACCACGCGCTAACGCCGCGGCGGCGCGATCCGCGAGCAGCGCGCGTACAAGCTCGTACAGCTGCGCGCGAGCGCGTTCAGCCGCTCGCGACGTGGCCGCGGGCCCCGTCCACGCGCGAGCTCGATGCGCTTCGATCGCAGCCGCGAGCTCCGCGATGCCCGCACCGCGCGTCGCGATCGTGCGCACGATCGGCACGTCGTTGCGATCGGCGCGCAGCGCGAGCATGCGCGAAAGATCGCTCTCGACGCGATCCGCGCCGTCGCGATCGGCTTTGTTGACCGCGAGCACGTCGGCGACCTCGAGCAAGCCCGCTTTGATCGCCTGGATATCGTCGCCGAGCCCGGGCACGCTGACGACGACCGTCGTGTGCGCCGCGCGCATCACGTCGATCTCGTCCTGGCCGACGCCGACCGTCTCGATCAGGATGCGCTGAAAGCCCATCGCGTCGAGCACGTGCGCGACGTCGAACGTCGAGCGCGACATCCCGCCGAGATGGCCGCGCGTCGCGAGGCTGCGAATGAACACGCCCGGATCCAGCGCGTGGCGATGCATGCGAATGCGATCGCCGAGCAACGCGCCGCCGCTGAACGGCGACGTCGGATCGACCGCGATCACACCGACGCGCTCGCCGGCCGCGCGGTAGTGCGCGATCAAGCCGTCGACGATCGTCGACTTGCCGGCGCCTGGATTGCCGGTGACGCCGACGATGTACGCCTTGCCGGTGTGCGGCCACAGCTGCTTGAGCTGCGCGATCGCCTCGGGCCGGCGATCGTCGAGGTCGCGCATCAGCTGGGCCGCGGCCGCGATGTCGCCGGCGAGAATCGCCTGGATGCTCACTTCTTGAATCTCTGCTCGGGCCCGGCGGGCGTGTAGATCTGCAGCGCGGTCACCGTGCCGGTGAACGCGTGCTGGATGCCGGGCGGCACTTGCACGACCGACGACTCGGTCACGGCGACCTTCGTGCCGCCGACGTCGAACATGCCGCCGCCCGATTCGACGTAGAGCAGCTCGGTCTCGTGCGCGTGGACGTGCGGCGGCACGTTGCCCGCGTGCAGGTGCGACGCGGCGAGCGAGCTCGCGTGGATCGTCGGCGGCTCGGCGAAGATCGTCAATCCCGCACAATCGCTCGCGTGCGAGTGATCGAAGCAAAACGACTTCGCGTCGCGCGCGTGCAACACGATCGCACCGGCCGGCTTCTGCCCGGCGGCGTCGCGGTTCGGCAATGCGCCGGCGCGCGCGATGCCTTCTTTGCCGCCGGGGACGAGCACGACGACGGCGTGCAACTCGCCCGCCTTCGCCGCGACCTCGAACGTGCCACCTTTGAACACGAACACCATGTCGCCGGGCACGACGGTGACGCCGTCGACC
>DASXEF010000234.1:0-3810 GCA_036490255.1 Kofleriaceae bacterium | reverse complement strand
CAGCTGGAGCACCTGATCCTTGTACTCGACGGCGTCGTGATAGCTCTCGAGCAGATTTTTCTGCGAGACGCCTTGGTAGGTGTCCCACATCTTGGTGACGACCTGCGGCACCGGCTTCGCGAGCGTCTGCGGGACGTTCGTGTTGAACTCGGTCACGCCGAGCACGTTGACGACAAGCACCGAGTGGTGCGCGGCGATCGCGCGACCGGATTCGCTGACGATGCTCGGATGCGGCACCTGATCGGCGTCGCAGATCTCTTTGAGCGCGTAGACGACGTCGTTCGCGTACTCCTGAACCGTGTAGTTCATCGACGACGCGAAGTTCGTCTGCGAGCCGTCGTAGTCGACGCCGAGACCACCGCCGACGTCGAGGTAGCACAGGCCCTTCGCGCCGAGCTTGTAGCACTCGCAGAACAAGCGGCCGGCTTCGCGCAGCGCGTTCTTGACGCTCTTGATCGCGCTGATCTGCGAGCCGAGGTGAAAGTGCATGAGCTTGAGCGTGTCGGCTTCGCCCCACTTCTTGAGCAGCTCGACCGCCGCGACCATCTCGGCCGCGGACAGACCGAACTTCGAGAAGTCGCCGCCCGACTGCTCCCAGCGACCGGCGCCGCGCGATGACAGGCGCGCGCGCATGCCGAGCTGTGGCTTGATCTTGACGCGCTCGCTGACGCGGTGAATGTGCTCGAGCTCCGACGGCTTCTCGACGACGAGGATGACGGTCTTGCCCATCTTCGACGCGAGCAGCGCGGTCTCGATGTACTCCTCGTCTTTGTAGCCGTTGCAGATGATCAGCGCTTCGTCGTCCTGGTGGATCGCCATGATGGCGAGCAGCTCGGGCTTGCTGCCGGCTTCGAGGCCGTAGTGAAACGGCCGGCCGAACTCGATGATCTCTTCGACGACGGTGCGGTTCTGGTTGACCTTGATCGGGTAGACGCCACGGTACTGGCCGCCGTAGCCGTACTCGCGGATCGCACCGTTGAACGACGCGCAGAGCAGCTCGATGCGCGCTTTCAAGATGTCGGAGAACCGCAGCAAGATCGGCAGCTGGATGCCGCGCTCGACGAGCTCGTCGATGAGCTCCTTCATGTCGATCTCGCCCTGACCTTCGCCGCGCGGCGTGACGATCAGGTTGCCCCGATCGTTGACGCCGAAGTAGCCGCAGCCCCAGCGCGGAATGTTGTAGGTGTCGTTCGCGTCGGCGGCCGTCCACCGGCGAAGAGGATCTTGAGCGAGCAAGAGCTTGGCGCGCGCCATCGGTTTGAGCACCTTGGTACGGCCAATCGCCCGATGGTGCAATGGGAAACGCGCCAGCGCTTCGAGGAGGTTGAGGCCGAACCGTCACGGTCGGGATCTCTGGACATCGCAGCTCGGCGATCGCATCGTCGCAGCGTGCGCTTGCCGATCCTCGCCGTCGTCGCGATCAGCTGCGCCGCACCATCGCCTCCGCCACCGGTTGCGCCGGCGCCGATTGCGCCGGTTGCGCCCGCGACGCCGGTTGCGCCGGAGCCGGGGACGTCGACGACGATCGGGCCGACGGCGTCGAGCATGAATTTCTATCCGCCGGATCCGGCGGTGCCCGGCGGACCGTGGGCGCTGCAGATCAGCGTGGTCGGCACTGGGTTCGTGGCGCGCGGGTTGCCGCTGGGAGCGCGCGTCGGCGACGTGCCGGTCGAGGCGATCATTGAAATCGGCAACCAGTTCACCGGATATCTGGCGAAGCTGCCGCCCGACGGCAGTGAGCTATCGATCGGCTACGAGGTCCTGAGCCCGACGGGGCTGCGCTACCACCGCTAGGCCGCGAACTGCGCCGAGAAGATCTTCGGCACCGAGCGCCGGCCGCGGGTTGGCTGATCGTCGTCGGGCGGCGGGTCGCTCTGCGTGCCCATCGCGAGCCGGCGGCGTGCGATCGGCGCGGCTTCCAGCGTCGGTTCGGCTGGCTTCGGCAGCTCGACCTCTTCGACGATCGATCGCGCCGTGATCTCGCTCGTGTGAAGGCCCGGCTCGGGAACGTCGCCGTAGACCTCGCGGACGAGCAGCTTGATCGCCGCCGCGCCTTTGATCCAACCCTCGAGCCGCGCGAGCTGATCGAGCGCTTCGATCAGCGCGGCCGCCGATGCATAGCGCCGCGACGGCTCGGTCTGCAGGCACGTCGCGATGATCTTCGCGAGGCCCGGCGGATACCCCGGCACGACCGCGGTCGGCGTGACCCACTCGCCGCGGACGATCGAGAGCATGCGCTCGAAGTCGCTGCTGCCGGCGAAGCAGCGCCGGCCGGTCGTCATCTCGTAGAGCACGATGCCGAGCGCGAACACGTCGGTCCTGAGATCGACCGGATCGCCGAGCGCTTGCTCGGGCGACATGTAGCTCGCCTTGCCGCGCACGACGCCGGGGTTGGTCACGTGCGTCGACAGCGACGTGCGCGCGATGCCGAAGTCGATCACTTTCACGTCGCCGGTGTGCGTGAGCATGATGTTCGACAGCGACACGTCGCGATGCACGAGGTGCAGCGGCTTGCCGTCGGGATCGCAGCGGCGATGCGCGTGGTCCAACCCCGCGGCGGCCGCCTTGACGATCGCGCACGCGGCCTCGCAGTCGACCAGCTTGACCCGCTGCATGAGATTGCGCAGGTCGACGCCGTGGACGAACTCCATCGCGACGTATTGCACGACGCCTTCGGCGACGACCTCGTGGACGCCGGTGAGGTTCGCGTGGCTGAGCAGGCCGAGCACGCGGGCCTCGTCGCGGAACAGCGTGCGCGCCTCGGGATCGTCACAGCGCGCCGCGGACAGGACCTTGACGGCGACGTGGCGCTCGCGGCTGGGCTCGCGGGCCAGATAGATGTCCGCCATCCCGCCCTGCGCGACGAGCTTGACCAGCTCGTACTGCCCGACCCGAAACGGAAGCGTCATCGATGATCCTACGATGTGGGATAGCGATTGGATTCCCGGCAAATTCGCGCCAGTCCGGAGTGGAGACATGGCGAATGTATCGGCACGTACGCGAACCAGTTGCGCTGACGGCGTTTTCGAATAGATTCGGCGGTCTGGCTCATGGGCAACGAGGTCGTCAAAGGCAGCGACGGGGCGAAGGTCATCGCCGAAGAAGAGCGCCTGTTCGGCCAAGTCCAGGCGCGCGTCGCGATGGGCGAAGACGAAGATGCGCGGCCGCAGATTGGCGCGAGCGATCTCGATGTCGATCTGCTGTCGCTGCGCGATCAGATCGCCGAAGCGCGCCCCGAAGATCTGCCGCCGCTCGTCGAGCAGATGACGCGGCTCGCCGCACTCAAAGCTCGGCTCGGCGGCGGTCGCCAGCTCCCGGTCGACATCGCGTCGCCGTACTTCGCGCACCTGCGCTTGCGCGAGAGCAGCAAGACGCGAGACGTGCTCGTCGGCAAGCGCGGCTTCATCGATCGCCAGAGCAACGTGCAGATCGTCGATTGGCGCAACGCGCCGGTGTCGCGCATCTACTACCGCTACGAAGAAGGCGACGACTACGAAGAGGAGATCGCCGGCCGTCGCGTCGAAGGTGTCGTCGAAGCGCGCCGCAACGTCTCGATCGCGCGCGGCAACCTGCGCCGCATCGGCTCGCCGCAGGGCACGTATCTCAAGAACGCCGGCGGCTCGTGGGTGCAAGCCGTCGGCAGCATGACGCCCGTGTTGCACGGCGGCATGGGCAAGGCCGCGCGCCCGGTCGCGGCACCGGGCATGAAGGGCGTGCTCGGCGTGCGCCACGGCGTCGTGCGCGCCGACAAAGGCCTGCCCGAGATCGCCGCGCTGATCGACAAGGAGCAGTTCGAGCTGATCACGCAGC
>DASXEF010000162.1:0-1608 GCA_036490255.1 Kofleriaceae bacterium | reverse complement strand
CGATGCGACGATCGATCACATCGCATAGGAAGCTGTTGCGTGGATCGTAGTAGTTGTCGAGGTTGCCGGCGTAGCCGAGCCGATCGAACAGCCAATCGCTGATCGCGCGCGCACGGCCGGCGCCGTTCGCCGCCCGCTCGACATCGTGCGACACCCGATCGGCAATGCTATCGAGCATGTTGCGGTACGCCTCGAGATCGCGGCGCGGGTACTCCCACGCGCCGATGTGGAGTGCCGCATGATCGAGCGAGAAGTCGTCTCGCGCCACGATCTCGGCGAACCGGACCAGGCCCGGGCTGCTCTCCATAGCCCGAGATTACCATTCGCGCGGCGGTCCTCGGCGCAAGATTGTGCGTCGAGATTGTGCGAAGATGTGATCGCGATATGGCTGACGATCCGCGGCCGGGCACGATCGTCGGCGGTCGCTACGAGCTCCTCGAAGTCGCCGGCAAAGGCGGCATGGCGAACGTCTGGCGCGGCCGCGTCCGCGGTGACTCGGGGTTCGTCCGAGACGTCGCGATCAAACAGATGCACCAAAATCTCGCAGAACAGCCGCCGTACGTGGCGATGTTCGTCGAGGAAGCGCGGCTCGGCTCGGTGCTGCAGTCGCCGAACGTCGCCGAGGTGCACGACTTCGTCCACGACGACGGCCGTTACTACATGGTGCTCGAGTGGATCGACGGGATCGATCTCGGCACGTGGATCCGCTGGCACGTGCAGCGCAACGAGCCGACGCGGTGGGAACTCGTCGCCGCGGTCGGCGTCGGAGTTTTACGCGGGCTCGCGGCGGCGCACGAACGCGTGGGGCCAGATGGTCGGCCCGTACCGGTCGTGCATCGCGACGTCTCGCCGCACAACGTGCTGCTGACGACGCGCGGCATGGTCAAGCTGATCGACTTCGGCCTCGCGCTGACGTTCGACCGCGGTCAAGAAACGACCGAGCCGGGCATCGTCAAAGGCAAGATGTCGTATCTCGCGCCCGAGATCGTCGCCGGTGGCCGGCCGATTCCCGAGAGCGATCAGTTCGCGTGCGGCTCGATGCTCTGGGAGTCGCTCGTCGGCCGGAAGCTGTTCGAGGGCGCGACCGATTACGAGACGTACACGCGCTTGCGCGATTGCATGGTGCAGCCGCTGCGGCCGCTGCGGCCCGACGTGCCGCAGCCGTTCGTCGCGATCGTGCAACGCGCGCTGTCGCCGACGATCGAAGGCCGATTTCCGTCGGCGCGCGAGATGGCGCGGCAGATCGGCACGACGCTCAAGAAAGTGCAGCTCCGCAAAGATCTGCACACGGTGCTCGCACGCACCGTCGAAGAAGCGCGCGCCGGGATGGGCCTCGGCCCGCTCACCGGCGATCCGTCGTCGGCGACGCCGGTCGCTCAGATCGTCCAAGACGACACGCCGCGCATCGAGCTCGCGCCCAAAGTTGAAGTCCAGCAGCAGCAGAGCGCGCTCGACAAGCTACGCGGCTTGCGTCACCGGCTGCCGTTCTTCGGCCGCAAGCGCGGCTGAGGCTTTCCGTCGAGCCCGAGTCCGAGACTCGGAACATCGAGCTCGGAACGAGTACGTGACTCGCGATCTGACTCGTAAAGACCGCGGACGTGATCAACG
>DASXEF010000157.1:0-5248 GCA_036490255.1 Kofleriaceae bacterium | reverse complement strand
CCCGTTGTCGTGCGCGCGCTGGCGCTCGATGCCGACGGCGCGCCGATTCCGGTGATGCACAGCGACGACGGCTTCGTGATGCTGTTCGGCGCGCCAGCGCCGGCGATGCTCGACGAGGTCGCCGGCCGGATCACGCGACCGTTTCCAGCCGGCTTGCGGACGCCGATCGGGATCGTCGTCGCGAATCCGGTGTTCGCATCGGCCGAGCTGCAGCGCACGCTCGATCGCGGCGCGTATCACGGCACCGTGGTGTGGTCGTGGCAGCAGGCGATGCTCGCCGAAGGTCTCGATCGCCAGCTCGCGCGGCGTGATCTGCCGGGCTCGACCCGCGGCGCGCTCGTCGTCGCGAAGCGCGCGCTGTGGACCGCGATCCGCGGCGCGCCGAACATGACCACGAGCGAGCTGTGGAGCTGGGCGATCACGAACGGCACGTGGCGCGTCGTGCCGTTCGGCCAAGGCGCCGCCGATGCCGACGAGTCCGATGCGGTGCAGCTGTGGAGCACCGTGTTTCTCGCCGTGCCGCCGCCTTAGCCGTGCATATCTTCGAGCTCGCGGCCGCGCGTCTCGCGAATGAACCGCGCGACGAACCCGTACGACAGCGCTGCGAAGCCGGCGAAGATCGCGTACGACGCGACGAGACCGAGCGTGCTCGCGAGCGCCGGGAAGCTCACGGTCACGACGAAGTTCGCGCCCCATTGCGCCGCCGCGGCGACCGCGAGCGCCGCCGCGCGAATTCGATTGGGAAACATCTCGCCGAGCAACACCCACACGACCGGGCCCCACGAAACGCCGAAGAACACGACGTAGCCGTTCGCGGCGACGAGCGCGATCGTGCCGTACGGCGCGATCAGGTGCAGCGCGCCCGCGGTCGTCGTCTCGGCTTGTGCGAACGACACGGCCATTGCCGCGAGGCACACGGCCATGCCGGCCGAGCCGATCAATAACAACGGCCGTCGACCGAGTCGATCGACGAGCGCGATCGCGACGAGCGTGACGACGATGTTCGTGATCGACGTGATGACCGTGATCGTCAACGCGTCGGCCTCCGACAACCCGACCGAGCGCCACAGCGTCGTCGAGTAATAGAAGATCACGTTGATGCCGACGAGCTGTTGCAGCATCGACAGCGCGATGCCGATCCACACGATGCCGAGCAAGCCGACGCGCGGGCCGCGCAGATCGCGCAGCGACGGTGGAACCCCGGCTTCGACCGTACCCGCGATCTCGGCGACCTTGTCGGGGGCGGTGCCGAGCTCCGCGAGCACGCGCGTCGCTTCGTCGATCCGGCCGCGCGCGACCAAGAACCGCGGCGATTCCGGCAGCCGCATCGCGAGCGCGCCGTACGCGATCGATGGCACGACACCGGCGATGAACATCCACCGCCACGCGGCGCCGCCGAGCCAGAGCTCCGCGTTCGCACTGCCGGCCGCTCGCGCGAACGTCGCATCGCAGAGTAGGGCGATGAAGATGCCGGTGACGATCGCGAGCTGCTGCAGCGAGCCGAGCCGGCCGCGCAAATGCGCGGGCGCGACCTCGGCGATGTACGCCGGTGCGATCACAGACGCGACGCCGACGCCCATTCCCGCGATCAATCGCCAGATGATGAAGTCCCACACGCCGAACGCACAGCCCGCGCCGAGCGAGCTGATCGTGAACAGCGCCGCGGCGGCGACCATCACGCGCACGCGGCCGAGCCGATCGGCGATGCCGCCGGCGAGCCACGCGCCGACCGCGGAGCCGATCAGCGCGCACGCGACGGCGACTCCGGTCAGCGACGACGATAACGCGAAGTGGTGTTGGATCGCATCGACCGCACCGTTGATCACGGCGGTGTCGAAGCCGAACAAGAAGCCGCCGAGCGCCGCAACCGCCGACACGAAGATCGCTTTGCGAGAGCTGGGCATGAAGGTTGTCGACTGCAGTGTAGGAGTATCTTGTCGTAGGAACTGCAAGAGAGCCGACGTGTCTTACTACTTTGTGTTAGACGCGTCCCCCTGTAGTAGTTGGCGTGCGCGAACGTTCGTTGTTCGCGCATCAACGAGGGGGAATGTTGATGGCGAGATCGAAGTCGCTATGGCTGTGCATGCTCGCATGTTCAGTCGGTGCGTGTGCCGACAGCGGAGACGAGGCAACCGAGTCGCAGGACATCTCTGCGATGGCGAAGCTGCCGGCGAGCTCGAATCCGTACACGTTGTTCGAGACGCTGCAGACTCGTCCGATCGCATTGTCGCCGTCGGGAAAATATCTCTTTGCACTGAACACTCCCGACAATCGACTCGAGATCTTTCGCGTCTCCGGCAACCAGTTGATCGCGACCGGCTCGGTCGGTGTGGGCCTCGAGCCCGTCGCGCTCGCGGCGCGCTCCGACGGTGAAGTCTGGGTCGTCAATCACCTGTCGGACTCGGTGTCGATCGTCAAGCTCGAAGCGGACGGCATCATCGCGACGGTGTCGCGTACGCTGCTCGTCGGTGACGAGCCGCGCGACATCGTGTTCGCAGGGCCGGGAAAAACGCGCGCGTTCATCACGACCGCGCATCGCGGCCAGAATACCGGCGACGTTTACGATCAGCAGACCGCGGGTGTCGGCCGCTCCGACGTCTGGGTGTTCGATGCCAACAACCTCGGCGGCACCGCCGGCGGCCAGCGGCTGACGAAGTTGACGTTCTTCGCCGACACGCCGCGCGCACTCGCCGCGTCGCCCGATGGCGCGACCGTGTATGCCGCGTCGTTTCTGTCCGGAAACCAGACGACGACGGTCTCGGTCTACGCGGTGCAAACCATGTATCCGGCCGGCATGCCTGGACCGGCGACGATCGATCTCGGCGGCAACATCATTCCGCAACCGCCGACCGGGCTCGTCGTCAAGTATCAAGGCGGCCACTGGGTCGATGCGTACGGCACCGTGTTCGATCCGTTCGTGAAGGTGAACCTTCCCGATAACGACGTGTTCGCGATCGATGCGACCGCGAATCCGCCCGCCGCGAAGACGAGCTACGCGCACGTCGGTACGACGCTGTTCAACATGGCGGTCAACCCGCAGAGCGGCAAGCTCTACGTGACCAACCTCGACGCGCACAACGAAGTGCGCTTCGAAGGCCACACGCCGGGGTTCTCGAGCGTGGTCGGCCGGATCGCCGACAGTCAGATCACGGTCATCGATCCCGCGAGCGGCAGCGTGGCGCCGCACGATCTCAATCCCCACGTCGATTTCTCGCAGCCCGGGAACCCGGCCGAGAAAGCGCTGTCGATGGCGTTCCCCGAGGACGTCGCCGTGTCGCGCGATGGCAAGACGATGTACGTCGTCGCGCAGGGCTCGCAGAAGCTGGGGATCTACAACACCGCCGATGTCGAGGCGGGTGCGATGACGCCGTCGCTCGCGAATCAAATCGTGTTGTCGGGTGGCGGCCCGACCGGAGTCGCGGTCGATGATTCGAGCGGCCTCGCATACGTGCTGACTCGGTTCGACGACGCGATCTCGATCGTCGACGTGCATCGCCGCCGCGAGGTCGGCAAGGTCCAACTGTTCGATCCGGAGCCGGCGAGCGTGACGAATGGCCGCAAATATCTCTACGACGCGAACCTGACGTCGCAGCACGGTACGACCGCGTGTGCGAGCTGCCACATCGGCGGCGACAAGGACGACCTCGCTTGGGATCTCGGCAATCCGGGCAACATCCCGCTGTCGATCACGCATCTCGGCGACGTGTTCACGATCGATCCGAACGTGATCGGTGCGCTGTTGCCGCAGTTCGCGCCGATCTTCATCGCGAACCAGCCGCTCAAAGGCCCGATGACCACGCAGTCGCTGCGCGGCATGGACAACCACGGCGCGATGCACTGGCGCGGCGATCGCAACGGCGCCGTGCAACAGGACGGCACGCCCGACATCGATCCGAACACCGGCGAGCCTGTCGTCTCGGCGCAACCCGACAGCGGCCTCTTCAACGAGGTCCTCGCGTTCACGTCGTTCAACGTCGCGTTTCCCGGCCTCGTCGGTGCGGCGGACGAGCTGTCCACCGACGACATGACCGACTTCGCGACGTTCATCTTGCAGGCGACGTATCCGCCGAACCCGAACCGCAATCTCGATAACTCGCTGACGGCCGAGCAGCAGATCGGCGAGCAGTTCTTCCTCAATCACGCGACGCTCCCCGACGGCTCGACCGCGGAGCTGCCGTCGGATCGGTTCCACAACTGCGAGGGCTGCCACTCGCTCGATCGCACCGCGAACGCGGCGACCTCGAAACACCCCGGCTTCTTCGGCACCGACGGCAAGCTGTCGTTCGAGTTCGAGACGCAGGTGTTCAAGGTCCCGCATCTGCGCAACCTCTACACGAAGGTCGGCATGTTCGGCAGCTCGCCGGATACGCTCAACCCGGGCACGATCATCTTGCAGCCCGGACCGGCGACCGATCAGATCCGCGGCTTCGGCTTCTTGCACGACGGCTCGATCGGCCAGCTCGAGCACTTCTTCACGGGTCAGGTGTTCATGCAGTCGGACGTGCCGGTGACCTTGCTGACGGGGCAGACGGTGCCGGCAAATCCGTACGGCATTCCGTTCGTCGATCCCAACCAGCTCGCGCTCGGCAACGTCGTGCTCAACGGCGACGGTGGATTCTCGTTGCGCTACGCGATCGTGAACTACTTGTTCGCGTTCGATTCGAACGAGGCGCCGATCGTCGGCCAGCAGATCACGCTCACGCAGAGCGACGCGACGACCGCGGGGCCGCGCGTCGATCTGCTCGAAGCGCGCGCGACTGCGGGCGAGTGCGATCTGACGGCCAAGACGACGTCGGTCGTCGGCCAAGACGCGGGGTTCTTGTACGGCGCGCACGGCTTCCAATCGGCATCGACCGCCGCGCCGCCGCTCAGCGACAAGCTCCTGCGCACGTTGGTCGCTTTCGGCCTGCTGCCGCCGGTCACGTTCACCTGCGTGCCGGTCGGTGAGGGTGCACGCGTCGCGATCGATCGCGACGGCGACGGCTGGGCGGATCTCGACGAGATCGCCGCGCACAAAGACCCGCGCGATCCGAACAGCCACCCGTAGTCAGAGCACGCCGGGATACTTCGCGGCCATCCGCGCGTCGACGCTCTTGTGAATCGCCTCGTACGTCGCGTGCTCGCGCACGGCGTTGCGGCCGAAGAAGTAGCCGTAATACGTGCCGAGATCGGTCCAGTCGGTGATCGTCAGCCCGCACGCGCGGAGCGCGGCGACCGGATCACCGCCGGTGATGCCCGCGGCTTTTTG
>DASXEF010000116.1:0-7207 GCA_036490255.1 Kofleriaceae bacterium | reverse complement strand
CCGCTCGGTCTACGAGGTCCGCAAGGCCTTCGGCGCCCAGCTCGCGCGTGAAAGCCATGCCGAGGTCGACGTGGTGGTGCCGGTGCCGGATTCCGGCGTACCGGCCGCGATCGGCTACTCGAAAGAGAGCGGCATCCCGTTCGAGATGGGGCTGATCCGGTCGCACTACGTCGGCCGCACGTTCATCGAGCCGCAGGATTCGATCCGCCACTTCGGCGTGCGCTTGAAGCTGTCGCCGGTGCGGTCGTTGGTCGATGGCAAACGCGTGATCGTCGTCGACGATTCGCTCGTGCGCGGCACGACGTCGCGCAAGATCGTCAAGATGCTGCGCGGCGCGGGCGCGCGCGAAGTTCATCTCCGGATCAGCGCGCCGCCGACCACGCACCCGTGCTTTTACGGCATCGACACGCCGACCCGCAGCGAGCTCGTCGCGGCGTCGCACACGGTCGAAGAGATCAACCGCTACGTCACGAGCGATTCACTGGTGTACCTGTCGCACGCGGGCATGATGACGGCGGTCGGCGCCGGCGACGAGACCGGCCAGGGCTTTTGCTCGGCGTGCTTCACCGGTAACTATCCGGTGGCGCTCGGCGGTGCCGAGCTCGTCCAGCTACGTCGCGCGCGCTAAAGCACGCCGACGCGCTTGGCCAACGCGCGCCAACGTGCGAGGTCGCGCAGATCGATGTGCCGCGCGTCGGCGCCGGGCCACCGCACCTGCAACGTTTCGGGAATCGGCTCGGTCGGAAACCGGCCGACGCGATAGCGCGGATCGGCGGCGGCATCGTCGGGCAACTTCAACGTCGCGAGCGAGTCCGACGCGATCGCGGCACTGACCGTGGCGAGCACGACGTTGGCGATTTCGGCCGGATCATGCCGCGCGGTTCGGCGTCGAACACCGGCCGGTGATCGACATGGATCGCGAGCCGCGCGCGACCTTCGAGCACGACGTAGCTCGCGCCGGCGTGCTCGACATATTCGACCGCGACGTTGCCGCCGATCGTGCGGACGCCGCCGGCGAAGCGCAGCACGTCGCGCTCGGGATCATCGGGCACGCGAACGAAGCCGTGCTCGGCCGCGAGCTGGAGCAAGCGCAGCAGGTGCGGGCCGTCGAGCTCCGCCTCACTCGCCTGCAGCGCGATCAGCTCGCCGCGCGGATCGCCACGATCCAGCAGCCAGTCGGCGTAGACCTGGACCGCGGCGGCGTCGTCGGGGGCGCGCCGGATCGCGTCCTGAAACTCGCGCTCCGTTGCCGCCGCCATGCTCGTAGTGTATCTGTGCGCAATGCCGATCGAAGGAACGGACGTGCGGGCGGTTCGCACGCAGCTGAAGGAGCTGGCCGACAAGATGGCCGAGCTCCGGAGGTTGCTTTGACGTCGACCACAAGCGCCTGAAGATCGAGGAGCTCGATTCGATCGCGGCCCGGCCGACGTTCTGGGACGATCAAAAGAAGGCGCAGACGCTGCTGCGCGACAAGAAGTCGCTCGAGCAGGTCGTCCAAGCGTGGGACACGCAGACCCGCGCGATCTCCGACGCCGAAGTGCTGCTCGAGCTCGCCGAAGAAGCGAGCGATGAAGCGTCGGCGAAAGAAGCTGCAGGCAGCGCCGCCGCCGTGCAACGTGCACTGGACGAGCTCGAGTTCAAGCGCATGTTGTCGGGCGAGCTCGATCCCGGCGGCGCGATCGTCCAGGTCACGTCCGGTGCCGGCGGCGTCGACGCCAGCGACTGGGCGCAGATGCTGCTGCGCATGCTGATCCGCTACTGCGAGCGCCACAGCTGGAAAGTCGACGTGCTCGAGGAGACGCCGGCCGAAGAAGCCGGGATCAAACAGGCGACGATCCAGGTCGCCGGCGACTACGCGTACGGCTTGCTCAAGGCCGAGAACGGCGTGCACCGGCTCGTCCGCGTGTCGCCGTTCGACGCGAACGGCCGGCGCCAGACGTCGTTTGCAGCGGTCCAGGTCACCGCCGATATCGATGACGATATCGAAGTGGATATCGACGAGGGCGATCTCAAGATCGACACGTATCGCGCCGGCGGCGCGGGCGGCCAGCACGTCAACAAGACGGACTCGGCGGTGCGCATCACGCACTTGCCGACCGGCCTCGTCGTGCAGTGTCAGAACGAGCGCAGCCAGCACGCCAACAAGGCGAAGGCGATGAAGATGCTGCGCAGCAAGATGTACGACTACGAGCTCGCGAAGCGCGAGGCGAAGGCCGCCGAAGACGCGAAGGCGCGGCTCAAGATCGAGTGGGGCTCGCAGATCCGCAGCTACGTGCTGTTCCCGTACCAGCAGGTCAACGATCACCGCACCGAGCTGAAGACGTCCGACATCAACGGCGTGCTCGACGGCGATCTCGACGAGCTCATTCGCACCTATCTGTTGCAAGCGGCGAACGGGCCCAAGAACTAGGCGCGGCGCGACCGCGTGCTCCGTGATGCGCCGCGGTGCGAATGATCGCATCGCCATCTGCAAAGGCTCCACGCGCTCGTCGACCTTGTCGTGTCGGAGCGAGCTCGATCACGGCAAGTGATCGCACGGGCGTGTGGTTCGACGGCGATGGCACGTATGCCGTGACGTCCAGTTCGACAGCACGTGGGGCGCGCTGTTCGTCGACGATGCCCACGACGTCGCCGTGCTGGTTCACGAGCTCGGCGCTTTGCGCGTTCAAGTCGGGCACGCGCCGGCGATCGTCGTCGCGATGATCGCCAACCCATCCGGCTCGCGGCGCACGAGCATCGTCGCGAGCTCGGCATGATCGGTGCGCGCGCTGACGGTGATCGCGCGAACGCCGAGCGCGAGCGGTGCGCTCGGCGCACAACCGCCGCAGCCGCATACGCGCGGCGCCGCTTCGGTCGACTGCACGAGCGCGCCACGCACGATCGCGTAGCTGCCGACCGGCGCCGCCGCGGCGTCGGAGATCGCGACCGGCGGCGTGACCTCGCGCTCGCCCGGTAGCAGCGGCGTTTCGCGCGCGACGTGCGGCTCGTGATCCCACGGCAGCGCATCTGGGTCGGCGTGCGCGGCGCCGGGCCGGATCAGGCCGATCGCGATGTGGTGCCCGTCGGGCCAGTAATCGAACGCGTCGAGGTTGTTGGCGTCGGGGCGCTCGAGCTCGCGCGGATCGACGTAGCCGGTCGGCCGGCCGAGCTCGTCGTAGGCGACGTCGGCGGCCACGAAGCGACGCTCGCGGGGTTGCCAGCGGACGAGCGCGCGATCGCCGTCGAACAGCGTCGCGCCGGATCGGACGCGCCGCACGACCGCGCTGAACACGTCGAGCGAACCGTCGGCGTGACGCACGAGCCACACCGGCCAGCCGTCGGCGAGCGTCGCGCCGCGGACGTCGCCGATCGGCGGCACGTCGAACATCGCGTCGAAGCTCGGCGGCAGCGCTGCGAGCGTCGGCGAGCCGCGCAACACGAGCGGCGGCGACGAGCAGGCGACGAGAGCCAGCGCGACGACGAATCTGTGCACGCTCACTCTGACTCGCCGACCTCGCACCGGGTTCGCTGCGCTGAAATTCGCGAAGCGCGCGTTCGCGAATTTCGGCGCTGGCGCCTAGTGCGCGTGGTCGATCGCCGCGATGAGGTCGAGCGCGCTGTGGTTCGCGCCGGCGAACTTCTGGTCGCCGATGAACACGGTCGGCAACGAGGTCGCGCCGGAAGCGAGCGCGTCGGCGCTGTCGGCATCGACCCGGGCCGCCGTCGCCGGATCGGCGAGCGCCTCGCGATAGCGATCGACGTCGCAGCCGACCGAGACGGCGAGCTTCTCGCAACCTTCGGGCGTGAGCTCGTCGGGCGGCGCCGAGAACAGCGCCTCGGCCATCGCGTCGCCTTTGCCTTGCGCGTCGGCGCAGCACCACGCGAGCGCGGCCGTGCGCGCGTGCGGATGCATCTGCAGCGGCATCATCTTGCGGACGATCGCGACCGGCTGTGCGGCGTGGTCGACGGCTTCGGCGACGATCGGCGCGAAGCGACGGCAGAACGGGCACTCGAAATCGAGGAACTCGACGATCGTGACCTTACCCGGCTGCTGCGCGCGCGCGACCGGATCGGGCATGGCCGACCCGATCGCGACCGGCACCACCTGCGGATCGCCCGACGGCGCCGTCGCGATCGCGAAGCCGATCGGCAACACCACGACGAGCGCGCCGCCGAGCAGGGCGCGCGGCGCGGTCAGCTTGATCGGCTCGGCGCCGAGCAAGATCGATAGCGCGAGCAGCGTCGCCGACGAGTCGCTGATCATGCAGAGCTTGCACCACGCGTGGAGCTCGAACGCCTGCACTCCGACGAGCATCAGCGCGAACGCGGCGCCGAACAGCGCGAGCCCGAGCCGAAGCTTCGGCCGCGCCATGAACGCGAGCGCGATCATCGCGATGAAGAAGATCACGCCGAACACCGGCATCGGGATGCCGAGCGGATAGGCCCACGCCGACGCGCGGACGGTCTCGCAGCCGGCGGCGGCGCAAAACGTCGGCATCGGCGCCAGATAATCGACGAGGCTGGCCAAGCTCGCGCCGAGCCCCAGGCACGACAGCGCGAGCGCGAGCAGAGACAAACGTGAACGCATCCGGGAGATCTAAACCCGAATCGGGGCGACGCGCATTCCCGTGCTATCTAGCCGACATGCTGCGCATGATCGTCCTCGCCGGCGTCGTCCTCGCCGGCTGCAAAGGCCATCGCAACGAATCGCCGCCACCCGCGCCGGCTGCTGGCTCGGCCGCGCCGATCGCCGCGACGTGCCCGACCGGCGAGCGCGAAGGCTCGCTCGCGTGGATCCGCGACGACTACGCCGGTGCGCTCGCGTGCGCGAAGTCCAAGCAGGTCCCGCTCGTGCTCGATCTGTGGGCGCCGTGGTGTCACACGTGTTTGTCGATGCAGACGACCGTGCTGATCGATCCGTCGTTCGCGGCCGACGCCGACAAGTTCGTGTTCGCATCGCTCGATACCGACAAAGACGTCAACGCGCCGGCGCTGACGAAGCTCGCGATCTCGGCGTGGCCGACGTTCTACGTCGTCGGCGGCGACGAGACCGTGATGGCGCGCTTCGTCGGTGCGGCAAGCCTCGCGCAGTTCCACGGCTTCCTCGACGCGGGCGCGAAGGCGGTCGCCGGTGGCGCGCCGGCCGCCGATGCGCACTTGCTCGGCGCCGAGCGCGCGCTCGCGATCAAAGATCTCGCGACTGCAGACACCGAGCTGACCGCCGCGATCGCGGCAGCGCCCGCCGATTGGCCGCGCAAGCCCGACGTGCTCGGCTCGCTGATCCTGACCAAGTCCAAGCGCGGCGATCTCGCCGGCTGCCTCGATCTCGCGCAGACGTCGATGAATGCGACCGGCAACGCCGCCGTCGCGAGCGACTTCTTGGTCACGGCGATGGACTGCGCCGACACCGCAGAGAAAGCCAAGAAGCTCGACGCCAAGCTGATCGCGCAGGTGCGCGGTCAAGCCGCCGCCCGCTGGCAGACGCTGCTCGCCGACAAGACCGCGCAGCTCTCGGTCGACGATCGATCCGACGCGATGGCGAGCTTGCGCGACACGCTCGACAAGCTCGGCAAACCCGCCGACGCAAAGGCGATGGCGGAGCAACAAGCGAAGCTGCTCGACGACGCAGCGGCGAAGGCGCCGACGCCGCTCGCCGCGATGACCTACAACTGGCCGCGCGCCGAGGTCTACGTCTATCTCGGCAGGCCGCTCGATCTCGTGCCCGCGCTCGAGAAGTCCGCGGCCGATCTGCCGAAAGAATACGATCCGCCGGCGCGGCTCGGCTGGTTATATTGGAAGGCGCAGAAGTACGCCGACGCCGCGACGTGGACCGACAAAGCGCTCGCGCTCGCGTACGGCCCGCGCAAGGCGCGCTTGCTCGGGCTGCGCGCCGACATCGCGAAAGCCGCCGGCGATCCCGCTTCCGAAAAAGACTTCCGCGGCAAAGCGGTCGCGCAATACGAGAGCTTGCCGAAGGGCGAAGAGATGCCCGACGCGCTCGCCGCTGCGAAGGCCGCGCTCGCCGCGGCGTCCGGCGCTGGCAGCGCCGGCTGATCGCATCTGCACATGATAAGGTCCGCGCGCCATGGCCGACGCCCCGCCTGAAAAGACGCTCGATCGCATCATCGCCGAGCGTCGAGACAAGGCGGCGGCGTTGCGCGCGCACGGCGCGGATCCGTTTCGCAACGACATCGGGCCGACGATCTCGCTCGCCGACGTCCGCACGAAGTACGCGGCGACGAAGCCCGAAGCTGCCGCGCCCGCGCCGGCGCCTGGCGAAAAGAAGCCCGGCATCACGCCGATCGACGGCGAGTCGTATCGCGTCGGCGGCCGCGTCAAGGCCAAGCGCGGCATGGGCAAGACCGTGTTCGCGCCGATCGTCGATGCGAGCGGCGAGCTCCAGCTGTTCCTCAACGTCGATCATCTCGACAAGGACGACTTCGAGCACGTGCTCGCGAACCTCGACGCGGGCGATCACGTCGTCGCCGAAGGGCCCGCGTTCTGGACGAAGACGGGCGAGCTGTCGATCTTGGCGAAGCGGCTGTGGATCGTCACGAAGTCGCTGCGGCCGCTGCCGACCCAGCACTTCGGGCTCACCGACGTCGAGCTGCGCTATCGCCAGCGCTACGTCGATCTCGCGATCTCGCCCGACGTTCGCGACGTGTTTCGCAAGCGCTCGCAGATCGTGCGCGGGATTCGCCGCTTCTTGGACGCGCGCAGCTTCCTCGAGGTCGAGACGCCGATGATGCACCCGATCGTCGGCGGCGCTGCGGCACGCCCGTTCGTCACGCACCACAACACGCTCGACATGAAGCTCTACCTGCGCATCGCGCCGGAGCTCTATCTCAAGCGCCTCGTGGTCGGTGGCTTCGAGCGCGTGTACGAGATCAACCGCAACTTCCGCAACGAAGGGCTGTCTCGCCAGCACAACCCCGAGTTCACGATGCTCGAGTTCTACCAGGCGTACGCGCGCTACGAAGATCTGATGGATCTGACGGAGACGCTCGTCGGCGAGCTCGCGCGCGAGATCATCGGTGCGACGAAGGTCACGTGGGACGGCACCGAGATCGAGCTCGCCGCGCCGTGGCGCCGGCTCGCGATCCGCGACGCCGTGCGCGAGCTCGGCGGCATCGCAGAGGCCGATCGCGTGTTCGACGATCCGGTGTTCGCCGCGACCGTCGCGCGCGAGCACGGCGTGCCCGCCGCCGACATCGCGCGCGTGTTGATC
>DASXEF010000063.1:0-6779 GCA_036490255.1 Kofleriaceae bacterium | reverse complement strand
AGTCGATCGCGGCGGACGGAATCCATCTATGAAGCTCACCGAGCTCGCACGCACCGCAGGTTGTGCCGCCAAGATCGCGCAAGCCGATCTCCGCGTCGCGTTAGCGCACTTGCCCGCCGCGCACGATCCGCGCGTGCTCGTCGGCATCGAGACCGGCGACGACGCCGCGGTCATCAAGCTCACCGACGAGCTCGCATTGGTCGAGACCGTCGATATCTTCACGCCGATCGTCGACGATCCGTTCGACTACGGCCGCATCGCCGCGGCGAACGCGTTGTCCGATATCTACGCGATGGGCGCGCGACCGCTGTCGGCGCTGTCGTTCGTCGCGTGGCCGATGTCGACGCTCGGTGCCGAGCCGCTCGGTCGCGTGCTCGAAGGCGCTGCGGCGATCTGCCGCGAAGCCGGCATCGCGATCGCCGGCGGCCATTCGATCGTCGACGAGGAACCGAAGTTCGGCTTGTTCGTTTCCGGTCTCGTGCATCCAGATCGCGCGGTCACGAACGCGGGCGCGAAGCCGGGCGACGTGCTCGTGCTCACCAAAGCGATCGGCACCGGCGTGCTGACGACCGCGCTCAAGCGCGGCCACATCGACGCGCACGCGCTCGCACCGGCGATCGCGAGCATGACGACGCTCAACCGCGCCGCCGCCGACGCGATGGTCGAGGTCGGCGTGCACGCGGCGACCGACATCACCGGCTTCGGCTTGCTCGGCCACCTCGGCAACATCACGCGCGCGTCGAAGGTCGGCGCACGCATCGTCGCGGCACACGTGCCGATGTTCGAGCGCGTCGTCGAGCTCGCGGCTGCGGACGTTTGTCCCGGCGGCAGCAAGCGCAACCTCGCATACGCGGCCCCGACGACGAGCTTCGCGGCGGCAATCGCGCCGCACATCCAGCTCTTGCTCGCCGACGCGCAGACGTCGGGCGGGTTGTTGATCGCCGTCGCGCCGGATCGCGCGCACGCGCTCGACGCGGCGCTCGCCCGCAACGGCGTGGCGCTCCGGGCGCGCATCGGCGAGATCATCGACGGCGATCGGATCGTCGTCGATTAGCGAGGCTTATCGAAACTCGCGATCCTGCGCCCATTTCCAGTAACCGATCGGGAGGTCGAGCTTGCAGGGCGAGATCTCTCGCGTCTCGACGACGTCGCCGGCATTGTTCAGGACGCGTACCTGCAGCGCGAGCTCGACGTGGTGCCCGGGATCGACGTCGAGGCGCCAGAATCCCTCGAGTAGGTCGCACACGTTGTGCAGCGCCGTGTCGACCGCCTTCACCGCCGATGTGCGATCCGCTTCGGTAGCGCTCGGTGTGATCACCTTCAGCGCTTCATCGCGGCAGTGCTTGATCAGGGCGTGGCCAAACGCATGCGCAGCGTCTTCGTCGCGCTTGAGCGGATCGACTCGCCATTGGTCAAAGGGTCGCGGCAAAACGCCTGGAGTCGTGGAGTCGCGGGTCGGCTTCATGATCATCGAGCGTCCTAGCCCAAGAACGGCTCGTGGCAGCACGCCTCGAAGTTGTGGCCATCTGGGTCGAGGATGAACGCGCCGTAGTAGTGCTCGTGATAGTGCGGGCGCGGACCGGGCGCGCCGTTGTCTTTGCCGCCCGCTGCGATCGCCGCGGCGTAGAAATCGCGCACGACCTGGCGGCCGCTCGCGCGAAACGCGAAGTGGACGTGCTCTTTCGGGGCGCGGCTGCCGTCGAGCCAAAACTCCGGCTTGCCGCCGAGACCGAACCCCGCGTTGGTCTCCCACTTCATCACGAGCGTGAAGCCGAGCGGAGCGAGCGCCTTTGTATAAAACGCGATGCTGCGTTCGAGGTCCGAGACGCGAATCCCAAGGTGATCGATCATGGCGCGACGATACATGGAGTAAGCTGCTGCCGTGCGCCACGGCTTTGTTCTTGTTGCAGTAGTCGTAGCTCTCCCAGCGACGGCAAATGCGGGTCGCACGTTCTACGGCTGGCTCTACGGCACCGAGGTGATGCCGGAGCGCGGCGCCGAGATCCAGACGTTCGTATCGATGGAAAACGGTCAGAGCGAAGCCGCAGGTAAAGACGAAACCAACTGGTGGATCGCGCCGTCGATCGGCATCAACGATCAGCTCGAGCTGGTGCTGCCGGTCGAGATCAACTGGACCGTCGCCGACGATCAAGCGCCGCGCACGTCGTTCAAGGATTTCGGCGGCGAGCTGCGCTATCGCTTCGTCACGTCGGATCCTCAGGACAAGCCGGCGTTCGTGCCGCTGATCCGCGTCGCGGTCGAGCGCATCGTCGCGGGTCCGCAAGGCGCGTATCAACCCGAGATCGATCTCGTCGGCTCGTACGATATCGGCCGCACGCAGTTGCTCGTCGACATCGGCGGCGTCGCCGACATCGGCGGCGGGCTGCCGCAGCACTACGAGCTGCATCCCGGCGCCGGGTTCAGCGTTCTCTCGGTCGGCGACGTGCGATTCGGCGCCGAAGTGTTCGGTGAGATTTCGCTCGATCACAACGGCGACGGCTCGTGGGTCGCGGCCGGTCCGAACGTCGCGTGGAGCCACGGCCGCTCGTGGTTATCGGCGTCGTACGGCATCGGCGTCTATCAGATCCGCGACGCGCCGAAGCTCAACTGGGGGATTGCATTCTGAAGGTGCTCGCCGTGGTCGCGCTGCTGGTCGGCGCTGCCTCGGCGTCGCCCACCGGTCGCGTCGTCGGCAAGATCTCGATCACGGATGCAGACGGCAAGCCCGTCACGGCCGAGGCGATCATTTACGTGGTCGGCTACAAAGAGACGCCGAAGCCCGACGCGGTCCCGACGCAGATCGCGCAGAAGAACCGCGCATTCGTGCCCGATCTCGTCGCGATCACCGTCGGCGAGAGCGTGAGCTTTCCGAATCGCGACGCGTTCCTGCACAACGTGTTCTCGCAATCGCCGGCGCGCAAGTTCGATCTCGGCTCGTTCAAGAAGGACGAGCAGAAGCAGAAAGACTTTCCGGATCCCGGCGTGATCGACGTCTACTGCAACATCCACCCGGAGATGGCCGCGACGATCCTCGTGCTACCGAATCGCGCGCACACGCGGCGCAACGCCGACGGCACCTACGCGATCGATGGCGTGCCGCCCGGCACGTGGACAGTGTTCGCGTACACGCGGCGCGTGACCAAGCCGGTGAGCGCGCAGGTGACGGTCGTGGCCGGGCAAGATGCGCACGTCGATCTAGCGCTCGTGCGAGGCGCCGAAGACGTGCACCTCAACAAGTACGGCGAGAAGTATCACGACATCGGCACGACGACGTATCACTGAGCATTCGCGATCGGCCATCGCCCGCCGGCCGCGTCGAGCACGAAGCCACCCGCGATCTCGACGACACGCTCGACGATCGCGTGATACGCGGGCCCGGCGATCCGGCCGCGCAATCGGCCGATCTTCGCGTAGAACGCGTGATCGCTCGCCTGCCGCAGCGTGGCGTATTCGAGCTCGAGCTCGCGGTCGTCGTCCCACAGCACGAAGCAGCGATCGCGATCCCAATGCGCCGATCGCGCGCGCAGATGGGCGTCTTCGACCTCGACGTACGCGTAGCGCGTGTCGTCGAGCTTGACGATGTCGCGGCCGTCGTCGCGAACGTCGAGCCAACGCAGCAACGCTTGGCGAAGTCGCGCGTGCGTGACGGCACCGCCGTCTTGCCAGAACGTGCCCGATTTATCGAGGCGCAGGCCGATCGCCCGCATCTTCTCGATCTGTTCGGGCGTTAACTGCATTCAGCTCAGGCGGGCGATCCGATCCTTGGTCAGCAGCTTTTGCTTCTTGAGCCGAGCGACCGCATCGCGTTCGGCTGGCGTCAGGGCCCGGCGGCGTTCGAGCTGTTGCAGCTCGGCGTCGAGGCGACGATGTTCGGCGGTGAGCGTGGCGAGAAGCTCCTGCTTCGAGACCTCAGAACCCATGTTCGTGGTCACCCGTCCTCCGGTGTTGTCTTGGCTAAAGCCTACCTCACGTCGCTGACTTCGCGACCGTCGACAACAAAATTTCGTATTTCTCGGTGGCTACGAGCCGCGGCCTGCCGTCGACGATCTCGACCGTGCCCACGACGGCGACGTGGTTGCCGTCACGCAAGACCTGATCGGTCGTCGAGCGACTGAGCGGTGGCGGGTCGTTGGTACTGAGCGGGCCGCCGCTGGTCAGATCCTGCATCGTCTTTTCGCCGAACGTCCCGCGCGTTTCGGGATCACCGTGCAGCGGATGACCTTCGAGCTGGAACGCTGCGGTCTCGCCGATCTCGAGGTTGCCCTCGTCGGACTCGAGCGTGAATGCCACCAGCTTCTTGTCGACCAGCGGGCTCGAGCCGATCATCGATCCGTCGATGGCCCACGATTGCGAGACGAACGCGAGACACGGCGTCGCGGTGTAGACCGACGCGAGCTCGCGATCGAGCTTGCGCGCGATGCCCATCACTCGCACGCGCTTGCCGGCGACCAGCTGGTTCGCGGCGACGAGGGGAACGCGCCGCATTCGGTCGACGATGTTCGACTCTGCCGTCGGCCCGCTCGAGTCGGCGGTCACGGCTTGGATCAACTTCCACGCGCCGTACGCGACGACGCCACATCCTGCGATCTCGAGGATCACGGTCGCCTCTTCATCGCGCCCGGCACGCCGTCGGGATAGAGGATCTCGGCCTCGGCCGGCCGGATATACGCGGGCACGGCGGTGACGACCACGTCGACGCGCGCGCCGGCGAGCGCGAGTTTCGCGACATCGGCGCCACGCGGCGTAATATCCCAGACGCCGGGCAGCGCGAGCAGTTGCGGATACGCGGCACCGGCGTCGCCGACGAAGCGCGTCGCGCCGAGCGATGCGAGCTGATCGGGCGGCATGACGTGCTCTTCACCGAAGAGCCCGTTCACATCGAACGCCGCCGCATAGACTTCACCGCGCCGCGCATCGAGCACCGCGGCGACGCGCTCGTCGCCGATCGCGGGTGCGCGTGCAGCAAGCGCGGCGAGCGAGCTGACCGCCCACAACGGCTTGTGTGCCGCGAATGCGATGCCTTTCGCGGTCGCCATACCGATCCGCAAGCTCGTGAACGAGCCGGGCCCGGCGCCGATCGCGACGGCATCGAGCTGGCTCGGCGCGATGCCGGCAGCCGCGCACGCACGATCGATCAGCACGAGCAGATCGGTGCCGCGCGCTTTGGCGTCGCCGTCGACTTCGGCCAGCACGCGATCGCCGTCGACGATCGCGACGCTCGAGACCCGCGTCGCCGTATCGATGCCGAGCACGATCACTTGACGAGGTATCGCATGACGTCGTTTCGCGATGCGAGCACGGTGATCAGCAAGATCACGGCGAGCCCGACCTGCTGCACGCGCACGCGCGCTTTCGCCGACAACGGCCGGCGCAGCGCGGCTTCGATGCCGAATACGAGCAGGTGGCCGCCGTCGAGCATCGGGATCGGCAGCAAATTGATCAAACCGAGGTTGATGCTGATCAGCGCGATCATCAGCCAGAACGAATCCCAGCCGCGATTGCCCGAAACCTCGGCGAGCCGATACGTCATCAGCGGACCGCCGAGCGCGTCAGAAGGCGTGTCGCCGCCCAAGATCTGGAAGAACCCGCCGATCATCGTGCGGATCGTGTCGCCGGTGCGCTCGATCGATTTGCCGAGCGCGTAGCCGACGCGGCCTTCGACCGGTGTCATCGCGCCGACGCCGCGATCGACGTCGTCGTGCGCGCCGAACACGAGCCGCGTGATCGTGTGGTCGTACTCGTCGAGCTCTTGCCGCCACACCTGCGTCAGCTCTGCGGTCATCGCGACCGGCGAGCCGTTCGGCACCGCGCGTTTCCACGTGACCTTGAACGTCTTCGTCGGCTCCGCTTGCAGGCGCTGATCGAGATCGAGCCAGTGCGCGACCGGCTTGTCGTCGAGCGCGACGATCAGATCGCCGGGCTTGAGACCCGCGCTGTCGGCCGGCGAGCCCGGATCGACGTGCGCGACGAACATCTCGGCGTGCTCGATGCCGGTGTAGCTCGTGCGGCCGAGCTTGTCGTCGACCAGGGTCTCGGGCACGACGTCGGCGAAGCCCGGCGACAGCAGCTCGACCTGCGGCACGCCGGGCAGCTCGGAGCCGCGGAAGTAGACGAGGCTCGTGCGGCGCGCGAGCTTGCCGAGCCGGCGTTGCACGTCGCTCCAGTTGCGCACCGGTTGACCGTCGATGCTGATCACGAGGTCGTGCGTGCGCAGCCCGGCGCGCGCGGCCGGCGACGCTTGATCGATCACGCCGACGAGCGGCACGAACGGCGCGTACGTGATGCCGACGCGACCTTGCAGCGTCGACTTGCCGTCGCGCTCTTTCGCCCACACCGCTTCTTCGAGCGGCGTGAGGTAGCGCTCGATCACTTTGCCGTTGCGCGACAGCCGCACGTGCAGCTCTTTGCCGGGCGAGCTCTGCACGCGATGCTCGATCTCTTCCCAGTAGCGCACGGCGCTGTTGTCGATCTCGAGCACGCGGTCGCCGGGCTCGAGGCCCGCGCGCGCGGCGACGCCGTTTTCGAGCACGTCGCCGATCACCGGGCCGCCGACCATCGTGTGGCCGGCGAAGAACGCGAAGTAGATGATGATCGGCAGCACGAGGTTCGCCGCAGGACCCGCGAGGATGATCGCGAGGCGCTGCCACAGCGGGCGACCCGCGAAGCTGCGTCCGGTATCTGCCCGACCTGCGACTTCGTCGACGCCGAGAATGCGCACGTAGCCGCCGACCGGGAACACGGCGATCTGGTACTCGGTCTCGCCCAGCGTCGCGCGGACG
>DASXEF010000042.1:0-1791 GCA_036490255.1 Kofleriaceae bacterium | reverse complement strand
CGTCGATCGTGCCGCCGAGATACTCCGGCGCCATGTAGCCGAACTTGCCCTTGATCGTGCCCGACAGCGTTTGCATGCCTTCGGCGGACGCCTTCGCGATGCCGAAATCGATCAGCTTGACCACGCCGGTCTCCGACACGATCACGTTCGACGGCGAGACGTCGCGGTGGATGATGCCGAGCGCCTTGCCGCTCTCGTCGGTGAGGTTGTGCGCGTAGTCGAGCGCGTCGCACACCTGGTTGAGGATGTTGAGCGTGATCGGAATCGGCACCTGGATCTTCGCGCGCAGGCAGTGGCGCAGGATCTCGCGCAGGTTGCGGCCCGGCACGAGCTCCATCGCGATGAAGTAGATGTCGCCGACTTTGCCGAGGTCGTAGGTCTGCGCGACGTTGGCGTGGCGCAAATAGCTCGCGAGCCGTGCTTCGCGTACGAACGATTGCACGAGGCTCTCGTCGGCGGCGACGTGCGGCAGCATCCGCTTGAGCGCGACCGGGCGGCGAAATCCGGCGAACCCGGTCGTCTCGGCGCGATGCACCGACGCCATACCACCGACGCCGATCTGCTCGTACACGACGTACGGACCGAACTCCTCGCCGCGAGAGTCCACGCCGTGATGGTACCGCAGGGATGGCGTCGATTGATGCAAGCAAGCAACAACACGCTCACTTGGCGTTCGGCTCGTCGTCTCCGGAGACGCGCATGCGCGACGGGCGCACGTGATAAGCGCGGCGAAACCACGCGTGGCCCCGAGCGTGTCGCGAACGGCGCTACGGGCAAGGCGGAATCACGCCGCCGTGGCTGAGCGCGACGATCGAATCGAACACGTGCGTCGTGCTCGAGATGACGTCGTCGGACGAGCCCGCGATCGCCTGCAAGTGCTCGACGAACGCGAGCTCGGTGACGTTCGGGTCGTCGGTCGCGGTGACCTCGATCGTGCCCTCGCTCGTCGTGATGAAGCTCGAGCCGTCGGTCTTCTGATGCTTGATCATGCCGAAGAACGGATCCGGAGCGCTATCGATCGTTCCGTAACGCCACTGATCGTTCCACTGCACGGTGAGCACGTCGTTCACCGTGTAGGCGACGAGAAAGCTGAACTCGTATTGCGGCTGGTTGCCGACGGTGTAGGACTGCGCGTCGGTCGTACACGTCGCGGCGACCGCTGCGGGCGTCTTCGTCGCGGCCCACACGGTTGCGGGATCGGCGAGCACGTAGCCGCGCGCGTAGACCTGGACCTCGCTGCTCGAGCCGGTCGCGGTCGCGAGCGTCTCGGTATAAGGCGCCGTTTGCTCCGGCACCGGGTTGTTCTCGAGTGGCTCGAGCCCGGGTGGAAACGGCGTCTTGATGTCGTGTTGGCACGCTGCGCAAACGACGAGCAGCACGAGGAGCCAACCGCGAGGCATCAGGCGTCCGGCGCCTTTTCGCGAAACCGCGCGAGCGCCGTCGGAGCGATCTTGCGCTGGACGAGCACGATCGTCGCGATCGGCATGATCAGCGCGATCGCGACCGGCCCGAAGCTGATGATCGTCTCGGGCGATGACCACACGTGCATGCCGTCGTCGGCCCACGAGCGCAGCGCATCGAGCACCGGCCAGTCGAGGTACAGCGTCAGCACCGCCGCGATCACGCCGTAGACGGTCGCGATGGTCTTGCTCTGTGGGCTCATCCGGATCAGCTCGAAGCCGGCCCAGCCCTGCAACACGACAAGCCCGACGCTCCACCACAGCGAGTGCAGCCCGAACGTGCCGCCGAACGCGAGGATCATCATCGCGCTGCGATCGTGCGCCGAGAGCA
>DASXEF010000437.1:0-3229 GCA_036490255.1 Kofleriaceae bacterium | reverse complement strand
TAGATGATCGTGTCGTCGCCGAACGCGGTGTCGAACATCAGCTGCGCGGCGTGGATGTTCTTGGTCGACGCGAGCGCGCGGATCGCGACGTCGTCGGCGATCACCTCGCCGATGCCCGGCGTGCTCGCATCCAAGCCTTCGAGCCCGGCGAGCCAATCGAGGTTGTCGTCGGCTTGCTCTTCTTTGGCGCTCTTGCGCTCGGGCACCGTGAAGTGGCCGTTCTTGTCGGGGACCTGCGCTTTGATCGCCTCGAGCACTTTGCGCCGCGTCGCGGCGTCGGTGTCGTGCTTGCGCGCCAAGAACTGACCGAGGCCGTCGACGACTTTCGGCGCGAGCTTCGAGAGGTCGTCGATCGCCTGCTTGCGCGCGGTCGCGTCGCCCGCGATCTTCGTCAGCAGCGCGGTCGCCGCCGGATCGTCGGGCTCGGCACCTGCGGAAATCTGGCTCGGCGCCTTCGCTGGATCCGCGAGCGCGACCGACGCGACAGTCAGGAGCGCGATGCCGACGAAACGCATGACGCTGGACTTAGCCAAACGGCGCCCCACGCGCAAGTAACGCCGCGCGCGCGATGTTTAGTGCAGGCGATCGGGATCGATGCGCTCGCCCGGATCGACGAACTCGATGAAGCGCAGGCCGATGGCGCGGGTGCTCGCCGCGTCCTCGTCGGTGCCGAAGTTGAGGTAGTGGTGGTGCTTGACCTCGGCCCGCGCGACGATCTCGTCCATCAGATCGTTGTCGCGTGGGGCCTGGAAGTGCACGGTGACGACGGTGCCGAGCGGCGGCGCGTACGTCATTTCGACGAGGATGCCGCCGCCCGAGATGTTCCGAGCGATCGCGGTCGAGTCGCCGTAGAGCTCGCTCCCGATCACGACGAGGAACGCCTTATCGAAGCGCGTATGGATGCGCTTCTCGAACACCGGCAGCGTCGGCATCGGTCTGTGGTCGTCGAGGACGTGGGACAGATCGAAAGCGCGGCGTTTCACGAGATATATGATGAGAGGGTAGGACGATGAGGTCAAATATCCTACATGTCGACTCGGTCATCGTTCTGGCCCCGTCGGGCTCGCTCGATTAGATTCCCGGCGTGCGCTGGGTCCTCCTGCTGATCGCGGTCGCCGCGACGACCGCTACGGCGGCGCCGGAGAGCGATCCGGCGTTCTTGGGCGTGAGCATGGGGTGGATGCCCGATCGGCGCGAGTGCGTGATCGACTCGGTGACGCTCGGCAGCCCCGCGAACGAGTCCGGCATCGTCGAGCTCGACGCGATCGCGGAGCTCGACGGCGTACCGATCGTCTCGGCGAGCGCGTGCAGCGACGTCACGAAGCTGATCACGCGCCACAACCCCGGCGACGTGATCGAGATCCACCTGCGTCGCGGCGACGGCGAGGTCACCGTCAAGCCGATCCTCGCGACGCGCTCCGACGTGCTCGGCCGTCGCGTCGGCCAGCGCGCGCAGTCGACCGACCTCGCCGATACCGACGGCACGCACTGGGACCTCGCCGAGCATCGCGGTCACACGCTCGTCGTCGGCGCCTACGCCGACAACTGCGGCACGAGCTGCGCCGCGGTCATCGATCGCGTCGCCGACAAGCTCAACCGCGTCGCGCCGGCAGCGGTCGCGCTCGCCGTGCTCGGCTCGCAGCGCGACATCTCCGAATCGGCCGTGCGCAGCTTGCGGGGCTCGGTGCCGCTCGCGCTCGCGAATCAAGCGACGTACGAGAACCTCGCGACGATGGACCCCGACCGCGTGTTCTTCATGGTGATCGATTGCCACGGCGTTGTCAGGCTCGTCGCGCCGATCGCGCCCGACGCCGACGACATTCCCGCCGCGATCGACGAAGTGCTCGCCTCCGTCGAGCAAGCCGAGCACGCGCGGACGCACCGCTGATGGTCGTTCGCGCCCACGACGGCAAGCGGCCCGAGCTCGGCCGAGGTGTGTTTCTCGCCGAGACCTGCGCGGTGATCGGCGACGTCGTGATCGGCGACGAATCGTCGATCTGGTACGGCACCGTGATTCGCGGCGACGTCATGCCGATCCGGATCGGCGCGCGGACGTCGATCCAGGACAACACCGTCATCCACGTGACGTCGGGGTTCTCCGGCACGACGATCGGCGACGACTGCACGATCGGCCACGCCGCGATCATTCACGCGTGCACCGTCGAAGATTTCTGTCTGATCGGGATGGGCTCGATCCTGCTCGACGGCGCGCGTATCGGCGCCGGCAGTCTCGTGGGTGCAGGTGCGCTCGTGACGCCCGGAACCGACATTCCACCGAACAGCCTCGTGCTGGGCTCGCCCGCGAAAGTAAAACGCGCGATCAGCGAGAGCGAGCGGGAGCAGATCCGGTACGGCGCGCACCACTACGTCGAGCTAGCCCGCCGCTACCTTGCAGAAGGCAGCTGATCTTCGCTAGCTTTAGAGCTGGTGAGGCGCCTGGTGCTCGTGATCGTGATGGCGCTCGTGGTGCCTCACGCCGCGTTTGCCAGTGACGTCGACGATCTCGTCACGCAGCTCAAGAATGATAGCTCCGATAAAAACCGGTTGTCGGCGGCGCTGAACTTGGCGCGCTTGGGCGACGGCAGCATCAACGTGCTGCTCGCGCTGACGAAGGCGCTCAACACCGATACCGACAAGGACGTGCGTGGTGCGTGCGCGGTCGCGCTCGGCAAGCTGGTGACGAGCAGCACGAAGAGCTCGCTCAAAGGCCTCGTCGTCAACAGTCTCAAGACCGCGGTCGGCAACGACGACAGCGACTTCGTGAAGCAACAGGCGCAAAAGGCGCTGACCGCCATCACCGGTCAGGCCGGCAGCGTGCCGACCGCGCCGACCACCAACAGCGGCGGTTCCCGCGGCGGCATCTACGTGAATATCGGACCGATGTCGAGCAAGGCGGGCACGGCGAACGACGCGAAGCTGCGCGCGCTGATGGTGAAAGTCGCCACGCAGACCATGGCCAAGGTCGCGGCGAAGATGCAGACGCAATGGCCGGGCGGCACGCCGACGAAGGCCAACCTCGCCCAGAAAAGTGTCTCCGGCTTCTACGTCGACGGTACACTTAATACGCTGACGGCTTCCGTCTCGGGGTCGACGGCAACGATCACGTGCAAGGTGAGCATGTTGCTCGCCGATTTCCCCGACAAGAACATGTTCGGCTTTCTCAACGGCGGAGCTTCGGTGCAAGGCGCCGCGTCGGCGTCCGAGCAGGCGCTCGCAGGTGAAGACTGCG
>DASXEF010000979.1:0-6667 GCA_036490255.1 Kofleriaceae bacterium | reverse complement strand
GATCACGATCGCCGGCCCTTTGATCGCCTTGCGCACGTGATCGATCATCGCCGACAGTCGCAAATGCTCGAACGACGGCACGCGTAGATCGAGGCGCTCGATCTCGATCCCGCGCTTGCCGAAATGCTCCGCGAACGCCGCTGCTTTGCGCGACGTCGGCCCCGACGCGAAGCCGTGGAGATAGAGGATCTGCATGACCTCAGCGTACACGCGGGTCACTCGATTGGCGCGTGCAGTCAGTCGCGGATCGCGCGGCGCATGAGAGCAGTTGCGCATGTCGACCCTGTTCCGCCTCGTCATCTCGTCCATGGGCCTCGGCCGGATCGCGCTCGGCGTCGCGCCGTTCGTCGCAGCGGGCGCGAGCGCACGCCTGCTCGGATTTCCCGCCGCGCACGACACCGCGACCGCGCGCTTGATGGGCCGGTTCTTCGGCGTCCGCGACATCGGCTTGGGCGTGCTCGCGTTCTACGCGCTCGCGCATCCGGAGGTCGCGCCGTTCCTGTTTCTGTTCAACGCGTTCATGGATTTTGGCGATCTCGTCGCGATCGCGATTCCGCTCGTCAAGCGGCAGGGCATCGACCGCGCCGCGCTGCTGTCCGCGATGTTCGCGGCGACCGGCGGAACGCTGTGGATCATCGTCTGGCTGGTCTCGTAGATCGGCGATAATGAACCGTGGCCGGCTCGGTCAGCACCTTGCTCGTTCGCCCGCTCGTGCTCGCGGTGAATCCGCGCGTCGGCGAATTTTTCGGTGCGGCCGATCTGACGCCGCAGCAAGTCGCCGACGGCGACGCGCGAATCTCGCCGGCGCAATTTTGCGTCGCGTGGGCCGAAGCGATCCGGATCAGCGGCGATCCACTGCTCGGCTTGACCATCGCCGCGGCGACACCGCCGGGCGCGTTCGGCATCGTCGAATACGTGTGCCGGTCGGCGGCGACGCTCGGCGATGCCCTGCGGCAATGGGTGCGCTACTTGAACTTGCTCGACGACGCGGTCGAAGTCGCGCTCGTCACGGAAGGCGATCGCGCGTGCCTGCGCGTGACGCGCGAGAGCGAAGCGCCGGCGCCGGCGTCACACGAGCTGTGCTTCGCGCTGGTCGCGAAGCAGGCGAAGCAGCTGTCGACGGCGCCGTTTCGCGTGACTGCGATCGACTTCACGCATCGCGCGGTCGGCGATGTCGCGCGCTATCGCGCGTGGTTCGACGCGCCTGTCGCGTTCGGTGCCGAGCACACGCAGCTCGTGATGCCGCTCGCCGCGCTCGACGCGAGCTTGGTCTCGAGCGATCCGGCGCTGCTCGCGATCTTGTCGCGCGCCGCCGACGATTCGAAGCGCCGCGGTCCCGAGCCGGCGACGATCGCCGCGCAAGTCGCGCGCGTGCTCGGCGAAGCGCTGCGCAGCGACGACGCCAACATCGCGCACGTCGCGAAGCGCCTCGGCCTGACCTCGCGCAGCTTGCAGCGCCGGCTCAAGGACGAAGCGACGAGCTTCGGCGCCGTGCTCGAGCAGGTGCGCCGCGACCTCGCGCAGCGCTACCTCGACGACAAGCTCGCGATCTCCGAGATCTCGTTCTTGCTCGGCTTCTCGGAGCCGAGCGCGTTCTTTCGCGCGTTCAAGCGCTGGACCGGCACGACGCCGCTCGAAGCGCGCCGCCGGCTCGCGACGACCTAGCGGTCCTGGATTTGAAGCTCGCAAGCAGCGAGCGCGATCGCCGAGTTGCGATCGCGAGCTTCAGTTCCACGGCACTGCGGTCAGCGTTGTGGCGTGCGCGGTCACTGCCGAGCGCGGCGATTCGCGCGACATCACGTGCATGACGACGCTACCGACCTATCGCGATCACACGCTCTGGCGCGACTACCAACCGCACTTCCCGCCGGCGATGCGCTGCACGCCCGAGACGACGCCGCGCGAAGAGTATTGGCGCTGGCGCGGCCTCGATGTTCACGTCGATCACATGGGACCGGCGAACGCGAAGCTGAAGATCATCGTGCTGCACGGCGCCGGCGCGTACGGCCGCGTGATGGCGCCGGCCGCCGTGCTCGCGCAGCGCTACGGCTACGCGACGCTCGCACCCGATCTGCCGGGTTACGGGCTCACGCGCGTGCCGCGCCGGCAGTTGACGTATCAACTCTGGATCGACTGCGCGTGCGATCTCGTGCGCGCCGAGCGCGCGCGCGAGCCCGAGATTCCGATCGCGCTGTTCGGCGTGAGCCTCGGCGGCTTGCTCGCGTATCAGGTCGCCGCGCGCTTGCAGCACGAGCTCGTCGGCGTGGTCGCGACGACGCTCGCCGATCCGCGCGAACGCGCCGTGCGCAAAGGCTTCGCGCGCACCGCGTGGCTCGGCACAGCCGGCTTGTGGCTGCTCGAGCACCTCGCGCCGATCACCGACGGCTTGCCGCTACCGATGGCGCTGATGTCGCGCATGCATCGGATCTCGAACAAGCCCGCGCTGTCGCGGCTCGTGCAATCCGATCCGCTCGGCGGCGGCAGCTGGGTACCCGCGCGATTCTTGCGCACGCTGATGACGGCCGCGCCCGCCGTCGAGCCCGAAGCGTTCACCGCATGCCCGATCTTGCTCGCCCATCCCGGCGCCGATCGGATGACCGACATCGCGTTATCGCGGCGCTTCTTCGATCGCCTCGCCGCGCCGAAACGGATGGTCGTGCTCGACGGCGCGAGTCATATGCCGACCGAGCATCCCGGCGTCGACCAGCTCGAAGCCGCGGTCGCCGAGTTCTTGAGCGAGATCAGCTCGCGTCGGCCTCGCGCGTAGTGCAGTTGCCGGCGTCGCAATCGAAGTTGCACGCCGAGCTCGCGCTGCACGCGACGCTGCATTCACCGCCGTCACACGTGAAGTCGCAGCTCGCGCCGCTCGCACACGCGGTCGCGCAGTGGCCGCCGTCGCAGGTCGCATCGGTATGCGCGCCGGTCGCGACGTCGATCTTGCAGTTGCCGCCGTCGCACTTGATCTCGCAATTCGCGCCGCTCGAGCACTCGAACGCGCAGCCGCCGCCGTCGCAGTCGAAGTTGCAGCTCTCGCCGCTGGGGCAGATCTGGGTTTGATCGCCGGGTGCGGGAGTCGACTCTTCCGGAGGCGCACCGATCGCGACGACCGCGCCACCCGGACCGGCCGGTGGCGTGTTGGTGATCCGCGTGTAGGTGCAAGCGGCGGAAATCGCGACCAAGTAGAGGCAGGCGAGAGCTCTCATGGCGGGCATGATCCGCGACCCGCGGCATCGGCTTACTCGAAATGTAGGGTCGATGCGGCGGCGAGCTGCGCGTGCGAGATCCGAGGCGACGTCACCTCGACGCCGTCGAGGATCGCCTTCGTGTACGGGCCGTCGCCGGCCGCGTCGATCACCAGCTCGTGGCCGCCGACGTCGATCCGCGCCTTCGGGAACCGCGGATACGCGACGATCCACTGGTCCGATCCTGGTACGGGGTAGATCCCGAGCGTCGCGAGCACGTACCACGCGCCCATCGCACCACCGTCGTCGTTGCCGGGCACGCCGTCGGGTTGGTCCGTGTAGTACGTGTCCTCGGCCCAGCGCGACCATTGCTGCTCGAGATCGGGCCGGCCCCAATCGGCGAGCTCGAACACCGCGTTGATGTCGGGCTCGTTGCCGGCCCAGTACCACTTGCGCGGAAAGTTCGCTTCCGACGGGTCTGCGGTCTCTTGATCGGTTTTTGTCGACGCGAACATGTTGCTCAGCGTCGCGACGGCCATGTCGCTGCCGCCGAGCACGTTCGCGAGCCCGTCGGGATCCGGCGCGCCGACCGCCCACAAGCCCTGCCACGCGTCGGCTTCGGCGTATTCGCCGTCGGGGCCACCGAACGCGAACTCGTCGAACTCCGTCGTCGAGAACGTGCCGGTCGCAGATTTTGCGCGCAGGAAATCGATGGTCGGATCGAACAGCTGCTGCCAGCCGTGCATGCGCGTCTGCAGCGTCGCCTGATCGGCCGTGTCGCCGAGTGCACCGGCGAGGTTCGCGAGCGCGAAGTCGTCGTGCGCGTATTCGGTCGTCGTCGACACGCTGCGATATGCGGTCGACGGCACGTAGCCGTCCATCATGTACGAGACCACTTGATCGCGACCGCCGCGGATCGACGCCGGCGCGTTCGCATCGAGCGCCGCCTCCGACAACATCGGCCACGCGTCGCTGCCGCCGGCATCGGCCACGCCGCGCATCGTCGCATCGGCGAGCACGATCTCCGCGCTCGCGCCGAGCATCGTGCCGGTCTCGCCGATCGCGAGCGGCCATTTCGGATACGCACCGAGCCCGGTGCCGAGCCCGACGAGCGAGCGCGCTTGATCGTGCGCGCTGTCGGGCGCGAGCCACGCGTAGAGCGGCGCGACCGTGCGATAGGTGTCCCACAGCGATAGATCGCTCATCTGGTGATAGCCGACGGCTTGCGTCGGCATCTGGCCGATCAGCTGATACGTGCCGTCGTCGTCGTCGATCACCGAGGGCATCAAGAACGCGTGATAGAAGCTCGTGTAGAACGTGCGGCGCTGCGCTTCGCTGCCGCCGGTGAGCTTGACGACGCCGAGCGTCTGCTCCCACAGATCCGAGGTAGCCGCGCGAATCGCATCGAAGTCGATCGTCTGCACCTCGGCGGCGAGGTTCGCGCGCGCGCCGTCGAGCGACACGAGCGACATGCCGATCGCGAGCGTGGTCGCGCCGGCCGGCACGCTCAGCGCCGCGCCGACGCCGGTGCCCATCGCGCTCGCGCCGTTGCCGATCGGGTTCGCGTCCGACCACAGCTGGTGCGCGGTCCACGCGATGTCTGCGTGGATCACGAAATAGATCGTGTAGCCGCCGTAGCCGGCCGACATCGCGCCGAGGTGATGGAGCTGGCCGGTGATCTCTTGCGCGGCGTCGTCGACGTTGATCGTTGCGGCGTCGACCTTGCCGCCCGACAGCGTCTTCGCGAGATCGATCACGAGCGTGCCCGCCGACGGCAACGTGTAGCGCTCGACCGCGACGCGTGGCGTGGCCGAGAGCTCGACCAAGGTGCCGTCGCCGAGCTGCACGCTGTAGTAGCCGGGGCTCGCCTGCTCGGTCGATTTGACGAGGTCGGCTTCGTAATCGATCGCGGTCGTCTTGGTCGGATCGAACGCGAGCGTCGGCATCACCGCGAGCACGCCGTAATCGGTCGCGCCGGTGCCGTGCAAGTGCACCGACGTGAACGCCTGCACGCGATTGTCGTCGGCGTAGTAGCCGCTGTAGTGCTGGAAATCGACGGTGCCGAACGCGCCGTCGGTATCGGGGCCCGGCTTCGCGAAACCGTGTGGTGCGGCGGCGCCGACGAAGCAGCTGCCGTACGCGTAGCCCAAGCCGCCGGTGCCGATGCGCGGATCGACCCAATCGGTCGCGCGCGTGACTTCCGGAAGCGGCGTCGGTGACGCGCTACATGCCGCCGTCGCGAGTAACGCCGCCGCGAGCCATCGCACGCGGCGACATTAGCTCAGTTGATCGTGAACGGATACGCGACGCTCGCATCACCGCCGGCGTGGCCCGGGAACGTCCACGCGTTCGCCGCCTTGATGATGCAAGCCGCCACGCGCGGATCCTTCAGGGTCGATTGCACCTGGACGCGATGCACGCGGCCGTCGTCGCCGACCTGCAGCTGCAGATCGACCGTGCCCTTCATCGCCTTGTCGTTCGACTTGCCCGCGGCGAGGCACTTGAGCACCTCGGGGCGATGCGAGCCGACGACCGACGACATCGTCGCGTCGTCGATCGCGGGGACCTCCGCCTTGGGCACCTCGATCGTCGCGAGCGATGGATCCGCGGCTTGCGGTACGGCCGGCGCCGCGATCGCGTCTTCCGTCGTCGGCGGTGTATCGATCGCGGGCGCTTCGGGCGCCTCGTCGACGACGGCGTCGGCGTCGTGGCCGATCTTGCGCGGTGCCATCGCGACGGTCTCGTCGTTCTCGACGATCGGCTTCGCGACCTGCGGCTTGGGCGCGACCGTCGTGACCGCGGGCGCCGCTGGTTTCGGGGCGGCGATCTCGCCGAGCGCGACCAACGTATCTTCTTCGCTCGCTTCGGCGATGCCGGTGCCGCGCGTCAGGTGCGCGCGCAAATGCGTCGGTCGATCGAACGTCAGCCAGAACCGCTGCGTCTTGTAGCCGGGCGCCGAAACTTCGACCAGCTCGACGACGTCGGTCGGCGAGATCGTGATCGATTCGGGTGTGACCGCGACGCGGCGACGAAACGTGACCTTCGCGCCGGCGACGTCGGCTTCGAGCTCGACGGGAACCTTCTGGACCTCGCGCGGCGCCGGAACGGAGGCGGCCGGCAACGTCGGCGCGGGTTGCGCCGCCGCGATCGGTGCGCGCGATCCGTTGTGCATCGCCGCGAACAAGCCGATCGCGCCGAACAACACGCCGGCACCGGTGATGCCGTAGAGCACGTACGGCTTCTTCGCCGCCTTCGCATTCGCGATCGACGCCGCGCGGCGCTGTGGCCGCGGCATCGGCGCTGCGGTGACGACGTGGATCGGCTGGCTGCGTCGCATCGGCAGCGGCGTACCGTCGCCGCGCGTGATGAACGTCTCGAGCGCGGCCTCGACGTCGGCCATCGACTGATACCGATCGTCGGGACGCTTCGCCATCATCTTCTCGAGGATGATTTCGGCGAGCCCGTGCGGAACTTCCGGCCGCATC
>DASXEF010000873.1:0-4140 GCA_036490255.1 Kofleriaceae bacterium | reverse complement strand
GACCTCGGGCGAGCTCGTGGTCGCGATCGCCGAGCCGGAACCGGTCGCCAGCTGCGCCATCGCCACCGAGCCCGGCGTCGGCTCGGTCACGCCTTTGGCGCGTTCGCCGTCGCAGCTGATCCCGCAGCCGGCAAGCGAGAGCGCGACCGCGATGCTACTTCGTGCGAGCTGCATATCCTTGATAGCCGGCCATCAGCGCGTCGAACACCGCGTCGGCGAGCTTGTCGGCGCCTTTCTTCGACAGGTGTTGGAAGTCGCTCGACACCCAGCCTTTGGCGAACCACTTGCTCGCCGAGCCTTTGCCGCCCATCCACGCATACGTCGAGTAGAACGCGCAGCCTTGCGACTTCGCAGCGGCCGCTTGCGCCGCGACGAGCACCGGCATCACCGGCCGCGACGGATACGCGCCGTCTTTGGCTTCCGCCTGATCGGTCGGCGACACGACGAGGCACGTCGCATCGGGCCGCGCCGCGCGGACGATCGCGAGCACCTGCTCGTAGTGCGCTTGATACGCCTTGGTGTCTTGATCGTGCGGGCCGAGCCATTCGGCTTCGTTCGCGCCGATCATGATCATCACGAGGTCGGCGCCGCGATGCGCGAGCTCGGCCTTCCAATGCTCGGGGTCGTTGTTCGCGAAGCTCTTGACGTTGACGCTGACCACGCCGAGGTTGTCGACGACGGCGCCGCGCGCGTTCTCGAGATCGATCCCGAACAGCCGCGTTCTGCCCTTCGTCGCGATGTCGAGCTTGCTCGCGCCGCCGGCGATCGCCGCGCCGGCCCAGCCGGGTGCGCGCGCATCTCCCGCGGTGTCGACCGCGAGCACGTCGGAGCCGTCGGCGGTGACGCTCGCGGTGCCGCCCTTGGGTTGTGTCAGGTAATACAGCTCGGCGTGCTCGACCTTGCCGGCGACGAGCGTGATCACCGAATGCGCGCCGCTCGATTCCGTCGTGCTGCCGCCCGGGCCGTAGAGGCCGTCGGGCGTCTGCAACGTCGAGATCGTGTGCGTGTACCAGGTGCCGGTCTGGCTGCGCGTGATCGCCTCGTGCTCGTTGAAGCGATGCGGCGGCACGACGTAGACGAAGCCGGGACCGCCGTCGCCGAGCTCGGCCTGCAAGCGCGCGCGGAGATGGCCGGGGATCAGATCGCTCGCGACGACCGAGTCGCCGTACCACGACACGCGTACCGGTCGTGACAGCGCGCCGTGCTTCGCGCGATCGACGGCGCGATAGAACCCGTCCATCGCCCAGCTCGCGCATTTGGGATCGACCGCAGCGGCGCTGCCGGCCGCGCGCAGGTCGCGGCCGTCGACGCACGCATCGGTCAGCGCGCCGACGTCGTGGCTGCCCGGCGGTGGTGGTGGCAGCGGCGCGGCCTGCGCCGGCTCGTCGGAATCGTTCTCGGCGATCGCCGTCACCGGTGGCGCGATCGGCCCCGCCTTCGCGGTCTGCGGCTCGCGCGGCTGGACCAGGCGATCGGCGAGTGCGGCAACATCGTGATCGATCGCGACGAGACCGACCACGACGAAGCCGGCAAACCACGCCAGCGTCGGCATGACCGTCCAGCTGCGATCGGACGGCGGCATTCGCACCTGAAGGTATGCGAACAGCGTCGAGAGTCAAGGTTATGCTCGGCGCGTGAGTCTCGAGCTCGAAGCCACCGCGCAAGCGCAGACGCACACCAGTGCGCCCGAGCCTGCGGCTCCGAGCGACGCGCTCCCCGCCGGCGTCCAGCTCGGTCACTTTCGGATCGACCGCGTGCTCGGCGTCGGCGGTATGGGCGAAGTGTATCTCGCGACCGATCTCGCGCTCGATCGCCCGGTCGCGATCAAAGTGCTGCCGGCCGGGCGCGCGACCGGCTCCGCGCGCGATCGGCTCGTCCGCGAGGCGCGCGCGCAAGCCCGCGTGCACCACCCGAACGTCGCGCACATCTACTTCATCGGCGAAGACGCCGGCCGGCTGTACTTCGCGATGGAATATCTCGAGGGCAAGACGCTCGCGGATCGCGTCGACAACAACCCACTCGCGATCGACGACGCGCTCGAGCTCGTGCGCAGCGCGGCGCTGGGCTTGCGCGAGGCCGAGCGCTCGGGCTTCCTGCATCGCGACGTCAAGCCGTCGAACCTCATGGTCGATGCGCACGGCGTGCTCAAAGTGCTCGACTTCGGGCTCGTCGCCGCGAATGCCGACGCCGTTGCCGACGGGCCGATCGCGCAAACCAGCCTCGCCGGCACACCGCTGTACATGGCGCCCGAGCAAGCGCGCGGCGAGCCGATCGATCTGCGCGCCGATATCTACGCGCTCGGCGCGACGCTGTTTCACCTGATCTCGGGACGCGCGCCGTTCGCCGCCGATTCGGTCGCCGAGCTCGCGTCGCTGCACGCGACGTCGGCGCGACCGATGCTGCCCAAGGGCGGCAACAAGCGCACGGCGATCTCCGCGATCGATCGCCTGATCGCGCGGATGATGGCGCCGAACGCCGCCGATCGCTTCGCGAGCTACGACGAGCTGATCCGCGCGATCGATCTGGTGTCGACGCGGCAGACCCGGCCGGCCGGCTTGTGGGTCCGCATGGCGGCCGACAGCGTCGACGTGATCCTCGTCGGAATCGCGTGCGCCGCCGCGATCCTGCCGTTCAGCCCAGAGAGCAACGTCGGCCAGAGCATCAGCTCGCTCGCGCTGCTCGCTTACACGACGATCGCGATCGGCTGGCGCGGCACGACCGCGGGCAAGGCGCTGTTCGAGCTCGAGTTGATCTCGACCGACACCGCGCAGCGGCCGAGCTGGCAACAGGCGGCACGCCGCCAGCTCGCGCTCTACGGGCCGATGGCGGTGCTCGGCACGATCCTCGAGTACAGCGCCGCGAAGAACTCGACCGCGAAGATCGTCTTGGCGGTGGTGGTCGTCGCCTATGTATCGCTTTGTGTCATCGACCTCGCGTTCGCGACGCTCCGGCGCGCCGGCAAGCGCACGCTGTGGGATGTGCTGTCGCGAACGCAAGTGCGATATCGAGTGTTACGATAGAGCCGATGCGCCGTGGTGTGGTCGCTCTCGTGCTCGCCTTCGCGAGCAGCTGCGGGCCCGCCTTGTACGACGATCCGCAAGCGCCGGCGCAGCCGCCTGCATTCGAGCCACCGCCGAACGCGTACGACGCGCCGGCGCAGCCGATCGATCTCGTCAACGCGGGCGTCAGCGTCGGCAAGAGCTACGAGTTCGCGTTCGACGGCGGCAGGATCGAGATCGAGCTGCGTCGCGACGGCGATCACGCGATCGAGATCGCGCGCAATCACTACGCCGTGCCGGTCGTCATGCAGTGGCAGATCGACAACGCAGTGAACCTCGCCGAGCTATCACCGCCCGGCGGCGTCGCGATTTTGCCGCCCGCCGCGGCGCCGAACGGCGTCGGCGCTCCCATCGTGCTGACGACCGCGCGCGTGATCGATCCGAGCGTCGCGATCCACCCGATCCTCGGCTTTCACGCGCGCTTCGGCGACCCGAGTGCCCGGCCGACGCCGTACGCGTATCGACTGCCCTATCGCCGGGGCAAGACGTTTTCTGTCCTACAAGGGTGGCACGGCGCGTTCTCGCACCGAGGCTCGAACGAATACGCGGTCGACTTCGACTGCCCGGTCGCGACGCACGTGCTCGCCGCGCGCGACGGCGTCGTCGTCGCGACCAACGCCGGCGCGACCGGCCACGGCACGACGCCGCAATATTTCGAGCTGTCTCGCGTCAACTTCGTGCTCGTGCTCCACGACGACGGCACGTTGGGCGAGTACATGCACCTGTCGCCGAGCGGCGTCGAGGTCCAACCCGGCCAGCGCGTGAGGCGCGGCGACGAGATCGCGCTATCCGGAAATACCGGATTCTCGTCGACGCCTCACCTGCACTTTCAGGTCATGACCGCCGCCGACGACGGCGTCGCTGCCCGGTCATTCCCCTTCAAATTCGCGACGGCACCCGACAGCGCCGAGGATCCCATCCAGGGCCGCGCGTATCCGAGCTGGGAGTAGTAGGATGGTCGGGTCGATGAGGTGTCCGATCTGCGGCGAACGTGCGCCTGATGTTGGCGTGCTTTGCGAAGAGTGCCGCGACGAGCTGTCGAGCCCGATCCGGATCAGTCCGGAACAGATCCAGCTCCGCA
>DASXEF010000860.1:0-6393 GCA_036490255.1 Kofleriaceae bacterium | reverse complement strand
CATCACGTCGAACAACGAGAAGGAGCTGCCCGACGCGTTCTTGCGTCGCTGCGTGTTCCACTTCATCCAGTTTCCGGATCGCGAGCTGATGAGCCAGATCGTTCGCGTCCATCATCCCGACATCACCGACCGCGTGCTCGACAACGCGCTCGAAGTATTTTTCGGCGTGCGCTCGACGCCGAAGCTGCGCAAGAAGCCGTCGACCTCCGAGCTGATCGATTGGATCTTGGCGCTCAAGAAGTCGGGCGTCGATCTCGCGAAAGTCGGCCACGGCATCCCGTTCCTCGGCACGCTGCTCAAGACCGAAGCCGACGTCGAGCTGATGGGCAAGCGAGCCAAAGCATAAGTGCTGATCGACTTCCTATTCGAGCTGCGCAAGCACAAGGTGCCGGTGTCCACCCACGAGTGGATGGCGCTGATGGAAGCGCTCGCGCTCGGCCTGCACGAGTCGTCGCTCGACGGATTCTATCGGCTCGCGCGCACGATCTGCGTCAAGGACATCGCGCTCTACGATGCGTACGACCAAGCGTTCCTGTCGTACTTCAAAGATATCCACGCCGGCGGCATCGAGCTGACGCGCCAGCTCGAAGCGTGGATGCTCGATCCGAAAGCGCTCGAAGGGCTCAGCGACGAGCAACGCGCCGCGCTCAAAGAGCTCGACATGGAAAAGCTGCGCGAGCTGTTCGAGCAGCGGCTCAAAGAGCAGAAAGAGCGCCACGACGGCGGCAATCGCTGGATCGGCACCGGCGGCACGTCGCCGTTCGGCACGAATGGCAAGCATCCGACCGGCATGCGCGTCGGTAGCGGCGGCGGGCGCAGCGCGATGCAGGTCGCCGACCAGCGGCTGTTCAAAGAATATCGCCGCGATGTCGTGCTCGACGTGCGCCAGATCGACGTCGCGCTGCGCGGCCTGCGCCGGCTCGGGCGCGAAGGCGCGGTCGAAGAATTAGACCTCGACGAGACGATCGATCGCACCGGCAAGAACGCCGGCGAGCTCGAGATCGTGTTCCGGCCGCCGCGGCGCAACCGCGTCAAGGTCATGCTGTTGATGGACGTCGGCGGCTCGATGGATCCGCACAGCGAGCTGATGTCGCGGTTGTTCACCGCGGCGTCGCGCAGCGGCCGCTTCGCGAAGTTCCGCAGCTACTACTTTCACAACTGCGTCTACAACTCGGTCTACGAGGACGCGCAGCTGCGCAAGTCCATCCCCGTCGCCGACTTGCTCGCGACCAGCGATCGCGACGAGAAGCTCGTCATGGTCGGCGACGCGCTGATGCATCCAGGCGAGCTACTCGATCCGGGCGGCTCGATGTATCTCTATTCGCAGACGCGCGCGTCGGGCATCGAGTGGTTGCGCCGGCTCTCGCATCACTTCCGCAGCGCGGCGTGGCTCAACCCCGAGCCCGATCGATTCTGGCAGGGCACGACGATCGAGGTGATCGCCGCGGTGCTGCCGATGTTCCAGCTCACACTCGACGGGCTCGCGCAGGCCGTGCGCTATCTCGTGCGTGGCGGCGAGAAGCCGAAAATCGGCGACCCCACGAAGTGGGCGCGGTTCTAGTCGGTTCTAGTTTACTGCGCACCGCCTTCGGCGCTGCTGCGCGCCCGGCTTGCCGACTTGCGCACCGCCTTCGGCGCCGCCCCCGCGCTACTTCGCGAAGTCGGGCGTCGGCTCGGCGCTACCGCCCGTCGTCGACGAGGTCGTCGGCGGCGTCGTCGATGGCGTTGGAGTCGGCGCCGTCGCGGCGGATCCCGAGTCGGGGCTCGTCACCGGCCCGCTCGCCGATCCGGCATCCGGCGGCGTCGTCGCCGAGCCCTGCGACGACGTGTTCGTGGTCGTCGTGTTGGTGTTGTGCACGACGGGCGTGACGGGCGCAGGCGTCAGCGACGCGTCGACGCTCGCCGTCATGTGCTTGTCGTCTTCTTTGAACGCCGCTGCATCGACGACCGTGTCGCTCTGGCGATAGCCGCCCTTACGCAGCGTCACGCGCAGCTTCGGCTTCGCGGCTTGCGCGGCCGTGAGCTCGACGTCGTACGGCGTCACGCGACCGACGCCGCTCGAATCGATCATGATCTGTGCGCCCGACGGCGTGCTCGCGATCGACAACACGTGCGTCTTCGCGACGAGCTTCGCGGCCTGATCTTGGCCGCCTTTGACATCGAGCTCGGCCGCGACGTAGCCCGGCGCCTCGACGCGAACCTTGTAGCTCTTGTCCTTCTCGAGCTTGGTCTTGAACGGGGCAGGGCCGGTGTCGCCGCTCGGCTCGATCGTGACGGTCGCGTTCGCCGCGTTCGCCGCGATCTGCGTGTCGACGGCGTTCGTCATGACCGGCGGTTGCACGGCGGCGCTGCCGGCGCTGCCGTTAGTCGCGACGGCCGAGCCATTCGTGATCGGCGGCGTCAGCGCACTACCGGGCGTCGGGTTCGCGCTGCCGTTGTGCGCCGCGACTTCTTCGGCGACCGGCGCGCGGAGCACGAAGTACCACAGCGCGGCGATCGCGGCGGCGACGACGACGAGCACGCCGATCACGATCGGCGCGGCGCTCGGTCGCTCGGGCGGCGGCTCGGCGGTGGCGGCGATGGCCTCGTTGCGCGCACTCGGTCGCGGTGCACGCGCCGGCTCGACGCCGAGCCGGGTCTTGCCGATCTCCGACGAGTCCTGCATGCCGGGCATCGCGCTCGACTGGACGTTCGGCGCGGAGCCGCGCAACGGCGGCATCGGCGACGACGGTGTCTGCGGACGCGGCGACGGCGAAGTATCGAGCATCTTGCCGACGCGGCCGGTGTTGCCGCTCTCCGGCGCGTTTGGCAACGCCGGCGCGGAATCGCGATCGTCGTTGTTGCTCGGCACCGCGATCGGCACGCCCGTCGCGTTCATCGCGCCCATCTGGTTGGACGGCCGGCGCAGCGCGAGATCCTCGTTCGACACCGCTTCGTCGCTCGCGGTCGCGGCGACGAGCTCGTCGAGCGCGCGAACTTTCGTCGCCTCTTCGAACGCCTCGGCGCCGAACTCGTCGGCATCCGAGTGGAACGGCATCGGCTTGGGCAACGGCGTCTGCTCGGAGTCGGCGCGCGTGCGGTTGCCGCCCATCAACGCGTCTTGCACGGGGGCGGGCGCGACGCGCGTCGGCACGTCCGTGAACAGCGGCGGCTTGCTCGTTTCAGCAGGGCCACGCTGCGGCGCTTGCTTCGCCTTCTCGGCGAGGATCCGCTCGAGCACGCTCTGGCTGCCGTCGCCGAGGCGATCGAAGCGCACGCCCATGCCGGGCGCGATCGCCGGTCGGCTCGGATCGTTCTCGCGCGTCCACACGACGGTGCCTTCACCGGCGATCAACGGCGACGCGTCGCGCAGCTGGAACTCGAACTTCATCTGCGTGCCGACCGCGAGCGGGTCTTTGGTGCGAATGAAGATTCCGCCCTGGCTGACATCGACCGCATAGCGCTCGATGAACTGCTCGAGCGTCTCGCTCTTGAACTTGATCTTGAGCGTGACGGGCGTGCGTTTGCCCTGACGGGTGTTTGGATCGGCCAAGCGGTTCTCCCACCGACGCGTCTGCGTAGTCCCCCACGCAACTCGTCGATTCGGCTCGATTCTAAGGTGACGGGCCGGGCGATGCAACGCGCCATGCGGAAGTAGTAAGGTCCCGCCCGATGTCAGCTTTTCGGGCGATTCGTCGCGTCCTCGTCGCCAACCGCGGCGAGATCGCGGTTCGCGTGATGCGCACGTGTAAGGAACGCGGGCTCGAAACGGTCGCCGTGTATAGCGATGTCGACCGGCTCGCACCGCACGTGCAGGAAGCGGACTTCGCGATCGCGATCGGCCCCGCGCAGGCGTCGCAGAGCTACCTCGTGATCGAAAAGATCATCGCCGCGTGCCAGCAGAGCGGCGCCGACGCCGTGCATCCCGGCTACGGGTTCTTGTCGGAGAACGAAGACTTCGCCGACGCCTGCACCACCGCCGGCATCACGTTCATCGGCCCGTCCGCCGAGGCGATGCGAAAGATGGGCAGCAAGACCGAGGCGCGCAAGACCGTGACGGCCGCCGGCACCCCGGTCGTGCCCGGCGACAACGGTCCCGACGGCAACGGTTTCCCGACCGCCGAGCTCGCCCTCGCCGCGGCGAAGAAGATCGGCTTTCCCGTGCTGATCAAAGCCGCGGCCGGCGGCGGCGGCAAAGGCATGCGCCTCGTGGCTGGCGAGGCCGAATTCACCGGCGCGTTCGACGGCGCGAAGCGCGAAGCGACCGCCGCGTTCGGCGACGGCACCGTCTATCTCGAGAAGGCGATCCAGCGGCCGCGCCACATCGAGATCCAGGTGTTCGGCGATCACCACGGCAACCTCGTGCACTTGGGCGAGCGCGACTGCTCGATCCAGCGCCGCCACCAGAAGGTGATCGAAGAAGCGCCGTCGCACGTCGTGACACCCGAGCTGCGCGCGAAGATGGGCGCAGCGGCGGTCGCCGCGGCGAAGACGGTCAGCTACGTCGGCGCCGGCACGTGCGAGTTCTTGCTCGACGGCGCCACCGGCGGCTTCTACTTCCTCGAGATGAACACGCGGCTGCAGGTCGAGCATCCGGTCACCGAAATGATCTACGGGCTCGATCTCGTCGCGTGGCAGCTCGAGGTCGCCGAGGGCAAGCGGCTGCCGATGACGCAGCAAGAGCTCGACGCCCGACGCCGCGGCCACGCCGTCGAGTGCCGCATCTACGCCGAGGATCCGGTGAAGTTCTTGCCGTCGCCCGGCAAGATCACCCACATGCGGGTGCCCGACGGGCCGTACGTCCGCAACGACAGCGGCTGCTACGAAGGCGCCGAAATCCCGGTCCACTACGATCCGATGATCTCGAAGCTCGTCGTGTGGGGCGACGATCGGCCGACCGCGATCGCGCGGATGCGGCGCGCGCTCGACGAATATCAAGTCCGAGGGATCGAGACGAACCTGCCGTTTCATCGCCGCTGCTTTCGCCAGGCCGCGTTCGTCGCCGGCGACTACGACACGAGCTTCATCGGCCGCAATGCCGCCGAGCTCGCGCCCCGCGCCGAGCCCGCCGAGCTCGAGGCAGCGATCATCGCCGCCGTGCTCGATGCATCGACGGCCAAGCCGTCGCGCGGCAACGGCGTGTCGGCGCCACGTGCTGCAACCCCGTCGAGCGTGGAAATCTCGGGTTGGCGCCGGCAAATCTGAATTGCGCGGTACGCGCGCGACATCGCCGCGCGCTATCACTCGTTGGCGAAATGACTAGATTCGCTCTCGTGATCGCGATCGCGCTCGCCGCCGGATGTGATGACGGCACGCCGACAGGCTCGACGTGTCCGACCTCGAACGCACCGACGTACGGCAGCTTCGGCCAAGTCTTCTTCACGAAGTACTGCGCCAGTTGCCACTCGAGCAGCGCCGCGAATCGCAACGGCGCGCCGGACGACTTCAACTTCGACACCGAAGCCGAGATCAAGCAGCACGCCGCCGACATCGACACCGAGGCCGCATCGGGTCCGAAGGCGACGAACACGGCGATGCCGGAGCTCGACGCCGATGTCCCGCAAGGCCCATCGATGGACGACCGCGTCTTGCTCGGCCAGTTTCTCGCCTGCGAGGAACAGAGCAACTGAGCCCACTTACGTCGTCACGCAACTCGCTGCCGGCCGTGTCGATAACGGCCGGCGATGGCGACCCCAAAGAAACCGACGTTCCCGCCGGATCCGCCGAAGAATCACTTCGGGCTGTTCACGCCGCCGACCCAGAAGTTCGTCATCGGCACGCTCGACGGCGGCGCGCACCAGGTCGAAGTCACCGCGCAGTACAACCCGAAAGAGCTGTCGCTGCAGGCGAACGCGCGCTGGGAGGCCGTCAACGGCAACGGCAAGAAGCCGTCGGGCGGTAACCAGCCGCTCGCGTGGGGCGGTACCGATCCGCAGGTCATGACGGCCGAGCTGCTGTTCGACGGCGTCGAGGAGAACATCTCGGTTCGCCCGCTGATCGACGCGCTGATCTCGCTGACCGAGCCGCGCGATATGAACAGCCGGGATTTGTGGAGCCGCCGGCCGCCGTTATGCGTCGCGATCTGGGGAAGCGATCCGCGCAAGTTCCGTTGCATCGTCCAGACCGTCGCCACGAAGATCACAATGTTCAATCCGCACGGGCTGCCGCTGCGCGCGACCTGCACCGTCACGCTCAAGGAAGCGAACGTGCTCGTGATGTGGAGCTCGGACGACAAAGGTCACGACCACACGGCCGATGTCGAGCGCGCCGAGTTTCATTTGCGCAACCACGCCCGCGACAAGCTGGATCTCGACCTGGAATAACGTCGACGATCTCCCCATTGTCTCCCGCCGTGCCGATCGGGTAGAAACCTTCCGGCGCGGACAGTGTTGCGCCACGAGAGGCTCTCATGGC
>DASXEF010000826.1:0-3231 GCA_036490255.1 Kofleriaceae bacterium | reverse complement strand
GGATGCTCGGTGAACTGGAAGAACAGCGTATGCGTGATCCACGTGCCGGCCTCGATCGCCTCGCTGCTCGTCGCGCTCGCGGCGTTGTACTTGAGGACGTCGACCTTGATGCCCGGGATCGCCTTTTTGACGTAATTGCCGAGCTGCGCGCCGATGAACGATTCGCCCGCCGACGTCGCGGTATCGGCAACGCTGCTCGATTGGGTATCGCCGCCCGGCTCGCCACCGAGCAAAAACCCGAGCAGCTGGCTCTGCGTGTAACTGCCGGGGTTCGACGACAGCTGGAGCTTGGGCTTGCTCGCACGGCCGTTGATCCTCGCGTCGAGCGTGACGTCTGGGAAATCGTACGAGATCTCGACCGCGAGCAACGGGTCGGTCGAGCCGTCGAACTGCACCTCGGCCTGCTCGATGCGATAGCGGCGATCGAACAGCTCGACGTCGCCGCCCTGGGTCTCGAGCTTGCCCTTGACGTCGATGCCCTGCAGGTCGGCGACCGCGTGCAGCTCGCCTTTGACGGTCGTGCGCACCTGATCGGATTCGACCGGCGTCGGCTGCAGCTTGATGTTCGCGACGAACATCGAGCTCTGCGGCTTCGCGGTCTTGCCGGCTTGCTTGTCCTTCGGCGGCAGCTTCGGCGGCGGCTTCGTGCCGAACGCGAGGTCGCTCGGCGCGCCGACCGGCTTGAGCTTCTCGCCGCTCTGGGTGTCGAGCTTGATGAAGCTGTGATCGATCGTGATGTCGGCCTGCCAGCCTTCGCCCTTGTGCGCGAGCTTGGCGACGATCTGCGCGTCGATCAGCGGCTGCACCGAGCCGATCGGCGAGACGTGCTTGAGCACGATCGTCGCCTGGCCGCCGGTCGGCGAGAACTTGTCGAGCGCGATCGTGCCGTCGGCCTTGAGCGTGCCGCGGCCGAGCTTGCCGTTCGCGGCGAGCTTGAGGTCGTGCTCTGCGATCGTGATGTCGACCGATGCGTCGCGCAGCGTGCCGACCTCCGGCGCGATCGGAATGCGCGCGTCCTTGATGCTCAGCTTGCCGGCGATCTTCATCGACCGCGGATCGAAGCTCGTGACCGTGACGTTGCCGTCGAGCTGACCGGCGGCGCCGCCGGCGGGGCCCGGCGCGAACGCGAGCACCGGCACGAGATCGAACGCGCTCGCCGTGATCTTCGCGGTGCCCTGCGCGAGCTGTTTCGGCGCGACGTGCGCGTCGAGCGAGAGCTTGCCGCCCTTCGCTTCGGCGCCGTTGATCTTGAGCGTCGCCGTTTCACCATCCCAGGTCGCGTCGATCGCGAGCTGCTTGACCTCTTTGATCGGCTTGCCGCCCGGACCCGGCGGGACTTGCAGCCCGTCGGCTTCGAGATGGACCTTGCCCATCGGCTTGCCGAGCGTGCCGTTGACGTCGATCTTGCCGCTCATGTTGCCCGCGACGATCTCGGTGCGACCGAACACGTTCATCAGCTGCGGCGCCGACGTCTGCGGAATCTCGACGCTCGCGGTCAGCGGCAGCGTCATCAGCTGCTGCGGATTGCCGCGCAGCTGCGCGATCGAGATCGGAACCTCCGCCTTCGCGTTCAGCATCGCGACCTGCTTGTCGGTCTGGAGCGCGAGCGTCATCGTCGCCGACTTGCCGTCGACGGTCGCTTCGAGATCGGTGTTGACGGGCTTCGCGAGCGGCGAGCCGCGCAGATCGGGAATCTTGAAGCTCGCCTTTACCGACGACAACGCCTCGCCGACCTCGACGTCGAGCGTCGCGTGGCCGCGCAACAGGCTCGACACGCCGAAGCGCTTGAGCAGACCCGGATCGAACGCGAGGTTGTTCGCGCGGACCGATGCGGACTTCAGCGACTTCGCACCGAGGCGTTGCCACGCGGCCGGATCGAACGGCTTGGCGGGCAGCTTCAGATCCAGCGCGAGATCGACGCGGCCGAGCTGCCTGGCTTGCACCGCGAGCGTCGGCGCGAGCTCGTCGGCGGCCGGCTGAGTGATCGCGATATCGGCATCGATCCCGCCGGTGCCTTCGAGCGCGGGCGACTTCAGATCGCGCAGCTTCAACGTGCCGTCGGCGCCGGTCGCGGTCAGCTCGAGCTTGCCGCCGAGCTTGCCCGAGAGCTTCGCGTCGGCCTGACCGAACGTCGCCGCGAGCTTCGCGAGATCGACGTCATCCATCTCGATCTTCGCGAGCTCGAGCGCGCTGCGTCCGCTCTTCTGCCATGCCGCGACGTCGGTGAGATCTCGCGGCGCCGCGACCGCGAACGCGACGTTCGCCTTGCCGACCGTCGGGCTCTGCACGTGCGAGTCGAGCGTGACGCGACCCGGCTTGGCGTCGAGCTTGACGTGGAGCTCGAGCGGCGTGATCGGCAAGCCGCCCGGCTTGGCCTGGAACGCGAGCCCCGAGCCATCGACGTCGACCTGCGCGGCGAGCTTGCCGCTCGTGCGCTCGACCGCGACGTGCGCGCCGAGGCTGCCGACGTAGCCGCTCTTGATCGTCGACATCGACACGTCGTGAACGTCGAGCGCGGCATGCAGATCGCCCGACTTCTCGTACGTCGCGTCGATCGCGACGTCGCCTTGCTTGCCCGAGCTCTTGAAGCCCTTGACGGTGATCCGCTCGGGCGCGATCACGACGGTGCCCGAGTTGCCGCTGAAGTCGGCACCCGATTTCGTCCGCACGCGGTGATGTTCGATCGCGATCTCCGTCGTGCCGGTCGTGCCCGGCGGCTTCACGCGCGCCGCGAGCTCGACGATCCACTGCGGCGCGTTCGAGCTCAGGCCGACGTCGAGCCAGCCGTCGTTGCGGCTCGTCGCGTCGAGCGCGAGCTTGCCGTAGCGCGTGCCGTTGCGCGCGAGATCGAACGCGTGGACGTGCACCGTGCCCTTCGGCGTGTTCGGCACGCCGCGCGTATCGAGCGAGACCTCGACGTCGGACGACGATACGCCGAACGCGGCGAGCTGCTTGCCCTGCACGGCGCCGACGACGGTGAGCACCGGCTGCGGCCACAGCGCACCGTTCGCCGCGAGGTTCACCGAAACCGCGCCTTTGACCTGCGGCACCGGATCGTGTGCCGACGCGGTGATGCTCGCGTGGTCGAGCTGAATGCGCTGGCCGTCGCGCGTGATCGCCGCGGCGATCTTCGCGGTCGCAGCGCCGTGCAGATCGATCGTCGTGCTCGCGTGCTGGCCGCGCGAGTCGAGCGCGATGACGAGATCGGTTTTCGGCACCTGCTCGTAGCTC
>DASXEF010000817.1:0-12243 GCA_036490255.1 Kofleriaceae bacterium | reverse complement strand
ACGACGCGGCGAATTGCGCGGGCTGGCTCGCCGAGCGCGATCTCGACGCCGGCGAGCTCGACGTCTACGACGATCCCGCGCTGCGCGACTACGTCCAGACCATCGCCGACCGGCTCGCGGTCGGCTCGCACCTCGTGCATCCGCCGCACGTCACGATCTCCGACCACGACGGCACGTACGCGCCGTTCGGCGATCGCGTCGTGATCGGCCGGATGACGCTCGAGCGGCTCGGCAGCGAAGCCGAGGTCGCCGCGGTCGTCGCGCACGAAATGGTTCACGTCGAAGGTCATCACGCGACCGTCAGCTTGTTCGGCGGCGAGGCCGACGATCGCTGGCTCGCGACGCGACGCGATGCCGAAGGTGTCGCCGACGAGCGCGCCGTCGCGTTGCTCGAGCGCGCCGGTTACGCACCGACCGCGATGCCACGTGCGCTCGCCGCCGAGCTCGATGTCGACGACGACGAGCATCCGCCGCGCGAGGATCGCATCGCGCGCGCGGCCGCACTCGCCGATAGCCGCTCGAACGGCTTCGAGGGCCGCGCCGAGCTGCTCGCGCACGAAGATCACATGATCGTGGGCCGCGACACGCGACTCGGCGTGCGCGTCGGTCACGCGTGGGTGATCGCGAGCATCGGCATCGCGATGCGCCTGCCCGACCAAGACGTCTTCCACATCGACGGCGATACGCTCGAGCTCCACCACGAGCGCAACACGCTCACGCTGTATCCGATCGGCGAGCCGTGGGCGAAGGAGCTCGCGAGCCACCTCGACAATCGCAGCGAGCTCGACACGTCGCTCGGCCACGTCACGCTCGGCGTCGCGGGCGAGGACAACGATGCCACCGATCCGCTCGCGCGGCTCGAGAGCGTGGTGCGCGCGACGCTGCCGCGGCCGCCGAACGGCACGTGGGTGCTCGTCGTCGATCGCTGCGCCGAGGATGGCTCGCGCTGCGGCGGCCTCGTGATCGAGCTCGCCGTTCACGGCGATAGCGCGACGCGCAACCGCTGGATCGCCGGCCTGCGTGCCGCCGACGAGCTCGAGATCGCCGCGGCCGAGCCGGCGCGAGTCGCGTTGCTGCACGCACCCCGTACGGCCAAGCTCAAGGAGCTCGTCCAGCTGTGCCCCGATCCGGACGCGGCGCTCGCGCTCGACAACGGCGATCGCACGGTCCACCTCGGCGAGCCGATCAAGTGCACGAATCGCCGGGCGCCACGCGGGCTCGCCGACGCCGACGATCATTCGAGCAAACATGTCGCGGTCAGCACGGTGTCGACGCGCTAGATTCACCGCGTGAAGACCGCGATCGTCGTCTTGTTCGTGCTCGTTTCTGCAGCGCATGCCGATCCGTTGGGCGAGCAGTTCGCGACGAAGCTCGCGAATGCCACCGGCGCCCTCGCGAAGGGCGACACGGTCCACGTGCGCGATCACGTGCTCGAGCTCGGCGCCGCGGTCGAGCAGGTCAAGACCGCGCCGGATGGCCGCCTCGTCGCCGGGCTGCGAGTGACGTGCACGCTCGACGGCAAGCCGATCGACGCGCTGACCTCCGGCGCCGTCGGTATCGACGCATCGCGCGACGCCGCGATCGCCACCGCCGCGACCGACTGGGCGACGCAGTACGGCAAGTCGATCGTCGACGCGTTGTACGCGCGACCATCGGCGCTGAGCAGCGGCGGCTTCGCGATCTATGCAAGCCCGGCGGGGATTCGCGGCGACAAACCCGACGGGCTCGGCGATTTCAACGCGAGCTTCTTTCACACCGTCGGGCCGGAGCTCGCCAAGCTGATCCCGACGAAAGCCGGTATCCACGCGATCACCGTGCTCGGCGCGCGCACCGCCGACGGTGCGATCGACGGCGAGTTTCGCGTCGACGGCGCGGTCTCCGACACGCTCAAACAGCTCGCGCTGCAGGTCAAGTGGCCGACCCGCACCGTGTACATGCTCAAGCAGTACTACGTGCTCGTCGGTCACTAATCGAGCTCTTCGATCGCGAGCGTCGCGAGCCACGGATGGCGGCGCACGCCGTAGACCGAGACCTGCGGCGGCGGAAACGTCGGATCCGCGAACGCGCCGACCGGCACGGCGATCATGCCGGGCAGCTGATCGTTGTCGAAATACACGGTCGCGCTGCAGGTCGGGCAAAACCGGAACGTCGCCGTGCTGCCCTCGTCGCCGACGAGCTTGTACTCGTGCGCGGTGCCTTCGATCGTCACCCGATCGGCCGGCCAGCGCGCTTGCAGCGAGAACGCGCTGCCGGTCCGCCTCTGACACGCGAGGCAGTGACACATCGAGACCCGGATCGGCTCGCCGTCGCAGGAGACCTTCAACTGTCCGCACGAGCACGACGCGGTTCGCATCGCGCGAGCATAGCGCTAGTTCGAGAACGCGAACGGATAGTGCACGTGCACGACACCGCCGTGCGCCGGCGGATCGATCTCGAGCGCGTACATCGTCTCTTGAATGCACTCGCGCACGTCGGGATCGCCGAGTGTCGTCTGCGCCGGATCCGGATCGATCTTGCTGTCGCCGATCACGGCGCCGACGCCCGGCTCGCCTTCGATCGTGAAGTCGACTGCGACGGTGCCGGCGAGCTTCGGATCGCGGTCGACGCCGGCTTGGTAGCACTCCGTCAACAGCGGAATCAGCTCCTGCATCGCGCTGCGGATGTACGCGCGATCCAGATCGTCGTCGTCGCCCAACGACGGCGGCGGCGACGAATCCGATGACGACGGCGACGATTCCGGCGGCAGCGACGGCGGCGGCGGCGGCGATGCCGCGATGCGCTTGGCGTGCGCGTCGTGAATCGCGGCGACGAGCGTGTCACGCGCGGCCTTGTCGGCGAATCGTTCAGCATGGCCGGGCACGCGTGCGCTCGGCTTCGCCGGCGGCGTCGCGTGCGAGTGAGCTTCGATCCAGATGCCGGCGGCGACCGCACATGCGATCGCGGCGAGCCCGACGAGCTTCGGCGTGGTCATCACCAAGATTCCTTTCGCAGTCGCCTTGTGCGCGCGACTGATGGCGATCGCCGCGGCAACGCCGGCGCCGAACGTCGGTTTGATGCGGGTGCGTGCGAGCGCCGATTCGACGCGCTCGATCACGCTTTGTTTGAGCGCGCGCCGGCCGCGCGAGAGCCGCTGCTTGACGACATCTTCACGGACGCCGAGTGCCGCCGCGATCTCGGCGATCGATTCGCCTTCGAGATAGAACAGCACGAGCGATTCGCGATGCGCGTCGGGGATCTCGGCGAGCGCGCGTGCGAGCAGCTCGCGATCTTCGCGCGAGCGCGCGGCATCTTCGGGGCTCGGCGCGCTCGCCTCGGTGGCATCGGGTGCGAGCGAGTCGCGGCGCGCCCGCGTCCGCACCGCATTCGCGGCCAGGTTGCGCGCGATGCCGGCGATCCACGTCCCGACGCGCGCGGTGTCGCGCAGCCGATCGAGATCGCGCCACGCGGCGACGAACGCTTCTTGCGCGACGTCTTCGGCGAGCGCGGCATCGCCGCACGCTGCGAGCGCGACCGCGAACACGAGCTGGCGATGGCGCTCGACCAGCGCACCGAACGCATCCGCGTCGTGGCGCCGGCTGCGCTCGACCAGCTCGGCATCCGGAATCATCGTCGGCTAGTGGTCACGGCGCGCCGAAAGGTGACAGCCGAGCCGCACGCAGCGCATGTCCCCACCAGATCAGGTCGTCGAGCATCAGATTGGCGGTCTGCGCCAGATGCGGGAACTCGCCGAGCGTCTTGCCGTGCATCAGCAGCTCGATGAACTCGGGCCGGCCGATGTGCACGGCCGCTCGCACCGGCGCGACCTGCAGCTCGATCAAGTTCAACCGCAGCTGCTCGACGCCGCGTGCACCGCCGGCGTTGCCGTACGAGATGTAGCCGGCCGGCTTGCGATTCCATTCCGGGTAGAGGTAATCGAGCGCGTTCTTCAGCGCCGCCGGAATGCCGTGGTTGTACTCGCCGGTGACGAACACGAATGCGTCGAGCTCGGCGACTTTGCGCGACCAGCGCACCGCGACCTCGTGCTTCGACGGCTCGCGAAACGGCGACTTCGGCTCGTCGAAGAACGGCAGCGGATAGTCGCGCAGATCGACGAGCTCGACCGCGAGATGCTCGCGCTGCTTCGCGAGCTCGACGAACCACGCGCCGGGCCGATCGGCGAACCTGCCGGTGCGCGTGCTGCCGAGGATGACGCCGAGTCGCAACGGTTGGGTCATGCCGCGACAGGCTAGCGCAAATGGCGATGCGATTACCGGGCTCGAGCCCGAGTCTGAACTTCCGAACGTTCGGAGTTCGATCGAGGGTTCGACACCCGCTAGCGCGGAAACTCGACGCGGTGGATCGCGCCGGCTTCCGGACACACGAGCAACACGCCGTCGGCATCGAACGCGACGCGATATTCGAGCAACTGGCGCCGCGTCGCCGCGGTCGCCAGCGACGGCGCCTCGTTGCCGGTCTTGACCTCGGCGACGAGCAACTCGCCGTCGGCCTCGACGAGATAATCCGCGCGCAGCTCGGTCGCGAACGGCTCGCCGTCGACGAGCGGCACCCACTCGATCCGCGCTTGCCGCGCGACGATGCGAAATCCGGCGGCTTCGAGCATGCCGGCCGCGCGATCTTCGCCGGCGCCGGCTCGCGCGGCTCGACGTCGCGCCTTCAACGATCCGCGCCAGCGCCGGAGCGCGCTCGCGAGCCACAGCGCGACGATCGCGGCGGCGATCGCGACGATCGCGAACTCCTGCGTGAGCGTCACGGCGCCGCGATCCGCACCGCGTCGAACGCGACGTGCACGTTGGATTCGCCGGTGTTGTCGCCGAGCGCGACGTGCTCGTCGCCGGAGCCCGCGAAGTCGAACGCGCCGAGTGCGACGAAGCCGACCGCCGACGTCTGATCGATCGTCACCGTATCGAGCTTGCCCGCGTGCGCGACCTCGTAATGCGCTTGCTTGGCGCGACCGACGGCGCCGTCCAAGTGGATGTCGACGCGATAGCGCCCCGGCGCGACCTTGATCGTCCACTGGGCGAGCTCGTCGGGCGCCGCGGCGGCGCTCGCATCGGCCCACTCGACGGCGCCGGCATAGCCCGCGAGCTGGCGGCGGCGATGTCGCGGATCACCGGCGGCGAGGTAACACGTCGAGCGCGGATCGATCACGCCGTCGGCGGGGAGCTGCATGCAGCGCGTCGCGGTGTGCCAGAACGCCGGGCCCATCTCGTTGTACGCGGCGAGTGCGTTGTCGCGATAGCTCGCGGCGCGCGTCTGGCACGTCGAGCTGTGCGTGCAGCAGCCGTTGTAGCGACACGCGAGCAAGTCGGCCCATTGCTCCATCGCGGGCTGGCCCTTTGCGAGCGGCACGCTGTTGAGCCACGCCGCCGCGCCGAGCCAATCCTGGACGCCCGGCACGTCGCTCGTGATCTTGTCGAGCACGAACGCGACTGCTTGCGCGGCGTTGCCGTCGAGCGTGAGCACGCTCGGGCCGTATTGCGCGAGCGTGTCGGCGTACGTGCCGGCATCAAACTGGAACATGCCGAGGCCGCCTTGCATCGCGCTGCACGGACCGTCGGCGGCGCCCGCGATCACCGGGCCGTTGTTGCACGACGGCGACGGCGGCCCCGGGCACGCGTACGGCGCTTCGGTCTGGCAATGCGCCAGGTTCGTCTCGCTCATCGCGATGCCGGCGATCAGCGACGCGTTGTAGACGCCCATGCGCGCCGCGACGTCGCGGATCAGCGCGAACCGCTCGTGCTTGGTCTCGACCGACACGCCGTGCTTCGGCGGCGAGCCGGAGCTACATGCCGCGACGGCAAGGGCACACGCGAGCAGCCTCACGCGGGTACGGTCGATCGGAAGCGCCGCGCGTGCAACTTCACGAGGGGCCGATGCTTGCCCAGCAGGCGCGGCCGGCCTTCGCGAGCGCGCCTTGATCCGTGCCGGGCCGCGGATCGTGACCGGCGGCCTTGACCAGCGCGCGGCACGTCGCGGCGCGCTTCTTGGTCTGGTCGATCGCGGCGTCCGGGCCTTTGTCGAAGTCGATGCCCCCACCGCGTTGTTGGCCACCGACGACGCGATCGAGGACGGAGAGGTCTAGCTCAGCGAGTTTCGTCATGACCTTCGGCCAGAGCATCGCCGGTGCCAACGCGGCCGTCTCCCGCCGATGACAACGCGCCGACGAGGTTTCCGGCATCTCGCGTGCGATGTCTCCCGCGGGTCGCGCGCGTCGAGGGGCAACGTCCCAGCCACGCGCCCCGCCGCCGGCTACGCGATCGGTCGGCGAGCAAAACGCACATCGTCGCCAACACTGGCCTCGGCTGCGGCATGGTGTGGCCGTGGCCGGGTCCGACACCGTCTTGCGCGAGCTCGAGGGCCTGCGCGCGCTCGCCCGAGCGCTCGTCGGCAGCGACGCCGACGCCGACGATCTGCTGCAAGACACCGCGGTCGACGCGATCCGCCACCCACCGCCCGACCAAGACCGCCCGACGCGGCCGTGGCTCGCCGCCGTGCTGCGCAACCGGCGCCGTATGGACGTGCGCGCGACCGGTCGGCGTCGTCGCCGTGAAGACGCCTCGACCGAGCCGGCCGTCGATGCGACCCACGACGCGATCGATCGCGCGCGCGTGCTCGAGCGGCTGTCGCGCGCGCTGGTCGAGCTCGACGAGCCGTTTCGCACGACCGTCGTGCGCCGCTATCTCGACGGCGAGACCTCGGCCGAGATCGCGCGCGCGCTCGGCGTGCCGCCCGGCACCGTGCGCTGGCGGCTCAAGACCGGCCTCGAGCGGCTGCGCGCCGCGCTCGACGATTGCTCGCCGAGCTGGCGCGCCGCGCTGATCCCGTGTTTGCAAGGAGCTCTCGTCGTGAAGACCAAAGTCAGCCTCGTCGTGATCGTGATCGCGCTGCTGCTCGCCGGCGCGTGGTGGCAGCTGTCGCGCAAGGCGCCGGTCGAACCGAAGCCCGCGCCGCCGGCCGCCGCGGTCGTGAGATCGCCGGCGCGCACGATCGCGCTCGCACCGGGGCAAGCGCGCGCGACCAGCGAGCCCGTCGCGTTGCCGGGCGGACGCATTCGCGGCCGCGTGATCAACTGGTCGACGTCCGACGGCGTCGCCGATGCCGACGTCACGTTCACGAGCACGGCCGGCGCGACCACGGTGAAGACCGGCGACGGCGGCGCGTTCGAGCTCGCACCGAACGAGCCGGGCGCGTACACGCTCGCGACGATCAACGCCGCCGGGTTCTTGCCGTACGCGCCGGAGCTCGATCACTCGCCGATCGCGGTGCAGTTCCGGCAAGGCCGCACGGTCGACGGCATCATCGTGTTCTTGTATCCGGCGCTCGACTATCACGGCGTCGTCGTCGATCACGCGAACACGCCGGTCGTGGGCGCGCACGTCACGCTGCTCGGCTCGCCCGCGGGCGAACAAGCCGAGGGCCGGCTCGCGACCGATTGGACGACGGGATCCGACGGCTCGTTCACGTTCCACGCGCCCGACGACACCGTGTTCGAAGCGAGCAAAGGTGCGCTGCGCGGCTGGGCCAGGCTCGACGGCAACGTCGCGATCACGAAGCGGATGACGATCCAGATCGGCGACGCGCCGGCGCGCGACTCCGTGATCAGCGGCATCGTCGTCGACGAGCACGATCAACCGCTCGGCGATGCGCTCGTCCGCGCCGAGCCCGCCGAGAAATCGGCGACGGTCCGCGCGACCGCGTTCACGACGTCCGGCCCCGACGGCAAGTTCACGCTCGATCACCTCGACAAATCGACGTACGACGTCGACGCCGAGCTCGACGGTCGCGCGCGCACGAAGCAACGCGCGACGGCCGGCACGCGCGATCTCAAGCTCGCGCTGTCGACCGGCGTGACACTGGCCGGCACGGTCGCGACCGCCGACGGCACACCGGTGCCGTCGTTCACGCTCACCGCGCTGCGCCGCGAGGGCGCGATGCGCGACGTCGAGGTCGCGCGCGCGATCGTCGATCCGCGCGGCTACTTCGAGATCCAGGTCTCGCCCGGCGAGTTCGATCTCGTCGCCGCCGCGACCGGCCTGGCGCCGACCGCGCCGCTCCACGTCGACGCGCACGAGTCGAAGCGCGATCTCCAGCTCGTCGCGAAGACCGGCGCGACGATCACCGGCAAGGTCGTCGACAGCGCGACCGGCGAGCCGATGCAGTACGCGCGCGTGATGCGCGATGCATTCGGCGCCGGCGCGAGCGCGCAGCCGACTAACGTCGGCACGGTGACGCGCGAAGACGGCACGTTCGAGCTCACCGGCGTGCCCGACGGGCTCGCCTCGATCAACATCGGCGCCGGCGGCTATCACCGCAAGAGCGTGAGCGGGCTCGTCGCGAACGATGGCGCGACGCTCGGCCCGCTGTCGATCGCGCTCGTCAAGCTGATGCCGGGCGAAGAGCCGACGCTCGAGCTCGTCGGGATCGGCATCGCGATGGCCGCCGACGGCGACGGCCTGCGCGTGCAGCGCGTGATTCCGAACGGCGGTGCGCAAGCCGCCGGGATCGTCGTCGGCGACGTCGTGATCGGGGTCGATGGCACGTCCGCGAGCGAGCTCGGCGTCGAAGGCGCGGTCGCGCACATCCGCGGCGACGAGGGCACGACGGTCTCGCTGTCGATCCGGCGCGGCGATCAGGTGCTGACGATCGTGTGTACGCGCATGAAGCTCAAGGCGTGATCGCGTACCAGGTCAGCTGGCCGGCGTCGCCGACGAGCAGATCGTCGTTGTCGAACGCGAGGTAGCGCACCGGATCGGCGCTATCGCTGATCAACGCCGGCAGATCGATCGTGCCGAGCAGCGTGCCGGCCTCGTCGTAGACCTCGATCGGCGATTGCCAGCCGCCGGCCCAGATCTCGCCGGGACGCCACGCGACGCCTTGCTGCGTGCCCAAGTAGAACGTCGTGGCGATCGTCTGCATCACGCCGCCGGTGCTCGACTGCGCGACCAGCACTTGATCCTGGCCGGGCGAGAACAGCACGCGGTCGACGCTCATCGCCGCGAGATCGATCGCGGTCGTGCCGAGCGTGCGCACGATCGAGCCGTCGGTGGGATCGATCACGCGCGTCACCGCATCGCCGTACGCGACGTCTTCGTAGCTCATCCAGATCTGGCCGCTGACGACCGCCATGCCCGACACCGGCGAGAACAGGTCGTTGTACGTGTACGTCGCGAGGTGCTCGCCGCTGATCGGGTTCCAGTGCACGAGCGTGACCACCGGCTTCACGTTCATCATGTAGTTACCGTCGGTCGCGTACGCGACCCACAGGTTGCCCTGGCCGTCCGAGTCGACGCCGTGCAGCGCCGCTTCGGCCGCGACGCTGTGATCGACCGTCAACTTGTAGAGATCGCCACCGCCACCGCCGCCGCTGCCGACGTTGCTGCCGGCGTTGTTGCCGTCGGGGCTGGGATGAGATTCGACGCCGGTGATCGTGCAGGCGGTCGCCAAGATCGAGATCGCGATGACCGAAAATTTCATGGGCTCCTCGCAAGGGGTAACCCGCGAGGAGCCCATCGTGTGCAGGAAAGTTTACTTCGAGATCGAGTACCAGGTGAGCTGCCCGTTTTTGCCGACGAGTAGCTCGTTGTTGTCGAACGCGAGGTAGCGCATTGGATCCGCTTCGCCGGTGTCGAGGTCCGGCACGATGATCGTGCCGAGCACGGTGTCACTCTCGTCGAGGATCATCATCGGCGACGCCCAACCCGACGTCCAGATCTCGCCCGGTCGCCACGCGACGCCTTGCTGCGTGCCGCCCCATACCGTCGTGCCGAACGTCTGGACGATGCCGCCGTCGCTGGTTTGCGCGACGAGCACCTCGCCGTCGCCGTCGCTCGGCGAGACCAGCACGCGGTCGGTGCCCATCGCCGCGAGATCGCCGGCGGTGATGCCCATCGTGCGCACGATCGAGCCGTCGGTCGAATCGATCACGCGTGTGACCGCGTCGCCTTCGGAGACATCGCGATAGCTCAGCCACAGCTCGCTGCCGACGACGGCAATGCCCGACACCGGCGAGAAGATGTCGGCGTACGTGAACGTCGCGAGATGCGCATCGCTCAGCGGATTCCAGTGCACGACCGAGACGGTCGGATACGGCGTTCCCGGCGCCGAGTAGACCACCCACAGGTTGCCCTGCCCGTCCGAGTCGACGCCGTAGAGCGTGTGCTCGGCGGCGACGCTGTGATCGACCGTCAGCGTGTACAGATTCGGATAGGCGCTGCCGCTGCCGGTATCGCCGCCGTCGCCGCTGCCGCTATCGCTCCCGTCGTCGCTGCCGGTGCCGCCAGGAATCGGGTTGGAGTAGACGCCGTTGAACGTGCACGCAGTCGTCAACAGCGAGATCGCGATGACTGAAATTTTCATGGGCTCCTCGGGTGAAGTAACCCGCGAGGCCCTAGCTGTGTGCAGAAAATTACGGCGTGTGCCACTCGTAGCGGCGGATCTGCGGCTGCTGTTGCTGCTCGAGCTCCTGCTGGCGCGAGCGCTCCGGCAGCTCGCCGAGCTTCGCCTTGACCGTGGCGCGTTGACCATCTTGGTGCACGACGTCGAGCTCGACGGTCGCACCCGGCTTCTGCGCCGCGATCGCGTAGCGCAGCTCGTTATCGGTCTTAACCGGCTTGCCGCCGAGCGCGACGATCACGTCGCCATCGGCGAGCCCGGTGCGCGCCGCGGGACCGTTCGGCTCGATGCCCGCGACGACCACGCCGGACTGCGCGCCGAGCTTGTGCTCCTTGAGCAGCGCCGGCGTCACGGTCGCGATGTTCACGCCGAGGTAGCCGCGGCTGATTTTTCCATCTTTGACGAGCGTCTCCATGATCGGCCGCGCCATGTTCGTCGGGATCGCGAAGCCGATGCCTTGCGAGCCGCCGCTGCGCGACGCGATCGCGGTGTTGATACCGACGAGCTCGCCCTTCAAGTTGACGAGTGCGCCGCCGGAGTTGCCGGGATTGATCGCGGCATCGGTCTGGATGAAGTCTTCGTAGTCCTCGATGCCGACGTGCGTGAGGCCCTTCGCCGACACGATGCCCATCGACACGCTCTTGCCGACGCCGAGGCCGTCGCCGACCGCGAGCACGATGTCGCCGAGCCGCAGCGCCGACGAATCGCCGAACGTGATCGGCTTGAGCGCGGGGAACTTGCCCTGCAGCTGCAGCACGGCGAGATCGGCGTGGACGTCCTTGCCGATGACTTTCGCGTCGAGCTCGGTGCCGTCTTGCAGCGTGACCTTGATGTCATCAGCGCCGTCGACGACGTGCGCGTTGGTCAAGATCCGCCCGCTCGCCGTCACGATCACGCCCGAGCCTTTCGCCATCGAGCTGTGAGGCGCACCATCGTCGCCGCCCATCCCGAACGGGTCGAACGAGACCTCGGCGCGTTCCTGGTGCGACGTCGAGATGTTCACGACGCTGTCGACCGTGTGCTCGGCGACATCGGCGATCGTGCCATCGGTCGGAATGCCGGCGACAGGACCTGCATGCGCGACGCTGGACCCGGTGTGAATCGCGGCACCGAGTCCGACAAAACCGAACGCCGCCGCGGCGGCAAACAACGTGTTGCGGAGCGATTGCATACTCATAGCTTTCGAATCATGGACCGCTGCGAGGGTTGCCTCTATTCCGACTCGCTAACCCCCTGATCGGGCAGCGTAGATCTGACTAGATCTGGCAAAAACGACAACGCCACCGTCGGCTCGGGCCAACGATGGCGTTTTCTGTCACTGCCAGCTGGTTCAGTGCGCGCTGCCGGCAGGCGCCGGCGAGGTCTTCGGAGCGCCGGTCGGTGCGACCGGAATCGGCGGCTTCGGCGCGACCGGAATCGGCGGCTTCGGCGCGATGGCATTGCTGCCGGCCGCCGGCTTCGGGCCTCTGAACTTCGGCTCGGTCGGCTTGGCCGAGCCCGCACCGGCGCCCGAGCCTTCGGCCGCCTTGCCCGAGAACACGGTGTCGACGTCGCTCTCCATGCGCTGCGCGCTATCGGTGCGCACGAGGCCGGGCACGCGCGTCTTCTCCGTCACGATGTAGTACTCGGTCGTGCTCTTCGGCGGGTTCGCCGGATCGAGCTCGGTATCGGGCGGCAGCTCGCCCGCCTTCTCGTAGCGATACAGCGTGAGCGTGCCGAGCGTGCCGCCGTTGTCGCTCTTGTACGTGAGCTTCAACACCTGCGTCATGTCGCCGGGCTTGAGGTTCGGAGCGTACTCGCTCGGCTTGAGGTTGTTCGCGTTGTCGACGAAGTTCGCCGCGGTCTGGTTCG
>DASXEF010000815.1:0-6787 GCA_036490255.1 Kofleriaceae bacterium | reverse complement strand
TGTTGCCGTGGGCGCGCACCAAGAAGATCTTCTTGCAGATCTGCGCCGCGCTGACGGCCGCGCACGCCAAAGGCGTCGTCCATCGCGATCTCAAGCCGGAGAACGTCTACCTCGTCGAGTTTCTCGGCGATCCGGACTTCGTCAAGCTGCTCGATTTCGGCATCGCGAAGCTCACCGATGCCGGCGACGGCGAGGGCGGTCGCAAGCTGACGAAGACCGGCATGTTGTTCGGCACGCCCGAGTACATGTCGCCCGAGCAAGCGCGCGGCGAGCACGTCGATCATCGCGTCGACATCTACGCGATGGGCTGCATCTTGTTCCAGCTCGTCACGAACCGCGTGCCGTTCGAGGCCGAGAACTTCATGGGTGTGCTGTCGATGCACCTCACGGAGCCGCCGCCATCGATCCCGGTCGAGGTGTTCGATCAGATCGGCGCGCCACGCGAGCTGGCCGGCGTGATCGATCGCGCGCTCGATAAAGATCGCAACGCGCGCTACCAGACGATCGACGAGCTCGCGAACGCGGTGCGCGAAGTCTCCGGCGATCCACCGGTCGGCGCCGAGCGCACGACGACGCCGCGCCCGGCGAGTGTGCCATCGCCGGCGATCACGACGGCGCGCCGCGCGGCCACGCCGGTCTCGGTCACCGCGCAAGTGGCGGTCCCGATCACCGGCGAGAAGTCGACGCGCGTTCGCACGCAGTGGACGGGCAACATCTCGGTGCCGGAAGAAGCGGTCGACGCGGCACCCAAGGCGACGTCGAAGCTGCCGCTGATCGTCGTCGGCGGCGGGGTCGTCGCGGCCGGTGCGATCGCCGCCGTGTTCGCGTTCGGTACCAAGCACGAGCCGGCGCCTGCGCCCGCGCCGACGCCGGTGCAGCCGCAAGCAGCCGTGCAGCCGCAACCGCCGCCGCAAGGCTCCGCCGCGACCGTCGAAAAACCGATCGGCATGATCTCGCTCGAGCTGCACTCGACGCCCGAAGGCGCGGCGATCACGGACGTCGCCGCGAAGAGCGAGATCGGCAAGACGCCGTTCACGTTCAGCGCGATGGGCGCGCACGGCACGCACGCGTTCTCGTTTCACTTGAAGGGCTACGGCGACGCGAGCGTCGTGCTGCCGATCGACGGCACGACGAAGGCGTACACGCAGCTGCTCGTGAAGGGCGCGGCGGCATCGCCGCCCGTCGTCGTGACGAAGCCCGACGACGTCAAGCTCAAGCCGGTGACGCATCCCGACGAAGCGCCGGTCACGCATCCCGAGCAAGTCGTGACGCCAGCGAAAGGCAGTGACGAACCGCCGCCGGTCGTGAAGCCCGCGAACGAAGACGTCACGCCGACGCTCAAGGGCTTCGGCAGCGGCTCGTAGTGCGCGCGGCGGTCAACACGTACCGCACGCGCGGTGGCGCCGACGCGCCGATCGAGATCGCGTACGACGTGTTCGGCGAGCGCGGGCTGCCGCTCGTCGCGATCATGGGCATCGGCGCGCAACGCATCTTCTGGGACGAGCCGATGTGCGACTCGCTCGTCGCCGCGGGCTTCCAGGTCGTGCGGTTCGACGCGCGCGACGTCGGCGAGTCGACGTACTTGGACGCGCCGGTCCCGAAGCCGTTCCCGCTGCTCGCGCGCCGGCTCGTAAATCTGCCGATCGCCGCGCCGTACACGCTGTCGGATCTCGCGCGCGACGTGATCGGGCTCTGCGACGCGCTCGGCTGGGCATCGGCGCACGTCGTCGGCGCATCGCTCGGCGGCATGGTCGCGCAACATCTCGCGATCGATCACGCGCCGCGGATCCGCAGCTTCACGTCGATCATGTCGACGCCGGGCGCGCGCCGCTTTCTGCCCGAGCCGCGTGCGTTGCGCGCGCTGTTCTCGCCGGCGCCGAAGACGGCCGATGACGCCGGCGCGACGCTGGTGAAGATGTTTCGCGTGCTCGGCAGCCCGGCGTGGCCGCTCGATGAAGCGCGCATGCGCCGGATCGGCATCGCCGCGTTCGAGCGCGGCTCGAATCCGCGCGGCTTCTTGCGTCAGTTCGCGGCGGTGCTCGCATCGGGCGATCGCAGCGCGGCGCTCGCCCGAACGCCGGTGCCGGGCCTGGCGATCCACGGCACACGGGATCCGATGTTCCCGCTCGCCGCCGGTCGCGCCGTCGCGTTCGGCATCCCGAACGGCACGTGGCTGCCGATCCAAGGCATGGGGCACGATTTACCGGCGCCGGTGTGGCCGGTGATCGTGCGTGCGATCGCGGGACACGCGGCGCGTGCCGAATCGACGTGTCACATCTGAGACCGCGAAATCGCGCGACACGCCGCTGCCGAACGGCTCGATCCACGTGATGCGAGAGCTCTTCCTGGTGGTCGCGGTCGCATCGGCCGCGAACGCAACTCCGTTGATTCGCGCCAAGCCGCACGCCCATGCGTCGCTGACGCGCGACGGCGCATGGCTGACGTTTCCAAGCGCCGAGGCCGACATGCTCGCGGCGACGCAGATCGAAGACGAGCATGGCAAGCGGATCCTGATCAAGACGACGATCGACGACGGCTGGCTCGAGCTGTTTCTCGATCCCGCCGACGTCGGCACGGTGACCGTCGCGCCGACGAAGCTTACCGTGCCAGGCTCGCACGATGTTGGCGCAGCGCTCGGCCCGGGCATGCTGATCGACGACGCCGTCGCGGACAGCCACGGAATCAGCCGCGTCACGATCCACCTCGCGTTCGCCGAAACGACGATCGATCTCCACGGCGAGCTGCCGACGAAGGCGCTCGGCACGCGCTACGAGCCGCCGGCGAAGCCCGAGCCCGAGCCCAAGGACGATGTCGAGTTGCCGCCGAGCTGCGATCTGCTCGACGCGCCGAACGGTCACGCGTTCGCGAGCCGTCACGCGAGCACGCGCGGCGCGGCCACGGTGATCAGCAAGCGCGGCGCGTACACGCTCGTGCGGCTCGACGGCGATCTCGCGGGCCTGTCGATCACCGGATGGCTCTCGACGAGGCTGGTGACGCCGATGCCCCCGGCCAAGTACGGCGGTGCGTTCGTCTCGATCGGTGGGCACGACGACCCGTCGATCAGCCCGCGTCCGCTCTCGGTCTTCGACGCGCGCGAGGGCACGATCATCGGCGAGCTCGCGACGAGATCACTGCATCGCGAAGCCGCGCACGTCAAGCAATGGGTGCGGTACGACCTGGCGACGCAGTTCGGCGTCGCGCCGGTGTGGGCGCCGGGCCGGTTCTTGGCGGGCGACGAGCTCGTCGATGAGCCGCGGCCAGACGACAACCCGCCGGTCACGGCGCCGACACCGCGGCGGGTTCTACCGCCGCCGCTGCATACGAGCGTCACTACCGCGAGGGTCGGCGGCACGTTCAACCGGGGCCTCGCGAATGCGGTGATCGAGCACCATCTCGCGGACATGGATCGTTGCTACGTCGATCTGCCCGCCGGGACGATCACCGTCCACGTCACGCTCGGTGCGGACGGCAAGGCGGTCGTCACGTCGGTGGAGCCGGCGAAGCCGCTACGGACGATGGCGCCGTGCGTGGCATCCGCCGTCGCGGCGATCGAGTTTCCCAAATCGCCCGACGGAACGTCGTCGCGGCTCACGGCCACTTACACGTTCCAGCCGAACTGAGTGCGTGGGACGGGGGTCGAACCCGCAAGCCCTCTCGGGCAGGAATTTTTAAGACTCCCGCGTCTACCAGTTGCGCCACCCACGCGCGGATCTCAGAGATCTCTCACTAGCTCGCTTCGTGCTAGAAGTCGAGCGTGACGCGCTACGACCTGTTCCGCCGCCGCATCGCGCCGATCGCGTTCGGCGTCGCGATCGCGCTGCTCGCGCGCGAGTCGTGCAACAAGCGCGAGCACGCCGACGCGACGTTCGCGTTCGACTTCGGCAGCGCCGCGACGCGGGTGCAATCGATCGATGTCGATCTCTACGACCACGGCGATTTCCTGTCGCACTTTCATCGCGACGCGCTCGCGGGCTCGACGATCGGGCCGACCCAGTTCAAGGCCGCGTTGCCCGATGTCGACGGCGAGCTGCGGATCGACGTCTCGCTCGCGACGCCGCCCGGCGTGCGCCACGTCGTGCGGACGTTTCACGCCGACGATAACGGCACCGTGACGATTCCTCTCGAGCGCGACCTGCAGTGAAGCTCGCCATAGTTGTCGTCGTGCTCGCGTGCGCGTGCGGGGACAACCTGCATGGCAACATCTCGATCGATCCGGGGCCGTGGAGCGACGCGATCGGCGAGCAAGTCGCGCTGTCGACGTATCGCGCGCTAACGCTGGGGTCGGGCGGCGACTACGCGATCGCCGTGATCGACGATGCCGCGGTGCCGCTCGAAGGCTATCGGATCGAAACGACGAGCGCGTCGAGCTGGACCGTTCACGCGAGCGACGTGCTCGGCGCCCAATACGGCGTCGCAGCGGCGCTCGAGAACCTCGGGTTTCGCTTTCGCCATCCGTTCGATCCGTACGTGCCGTACGCGCCGAGCGCGGGCATGCTCGACGGCGCACTCCACCAACCACAAGTGCGCGTGCGCGGCCTGCAAGTGCACACGCTGCATCCGATCGAGAGCTACTTCGCGTTCTGGGAGCCGTCGCTCGGCACGTTCGACGCGCGGCGCATCATCGATTGGGTCGTCGACAATCGCGGCAACTTCCTGCAGTGGGTCGGCCTCAACGACATCATTCACGATCCGGATCGCTACGCCGCGTGGCAGCCGTTCACGCAGGACGTGATCGCGTACGCGCACATGCGCGGGATTCGCGTCGGCTTCGGGTTCGAGCTGTTCGGCACCGGCGATCTGCAGCAGGGCTTCGATCTCGTCGACGACGCGACGTCGCCGGCCGGTCCGCAGATCGCGCAGCGGCTCGCGCTCGTCACCGGCGACGCGTTGCCGTTCGATGTCTACGCGCTGTCGTTCGGCGAGTTCTTCGACAGCGATCCGCAGGTGTTCATCGACGCCGTGAACGAGACGGCCGCGCAGCTCGCGCAGGTCGCGCCGAACGCCGAGATGCACGCGGTCGTCCACGACGGCGGTACGCAGCTCGTGACCTACGCCGGTCGAACGTTCATCTATTATTTCCTCGTGCAGTACTGCGCGGCGTCGATCGTGCCCGACATTCACACCACGTTCTTCTTCGATCTGTTCGAGCCGGCCGACGGCGCGTATCAGATGACCGATTTCTCGCCGCACCGGCAGTACCTCGAGAACCGGATGTGCGCCCGACAGAAGGCCGCGTACTACCCCGAAGACGCGTATTGGGTCGCGTTCGACGATTCGATCCCGCAGCTCGAGCCGCTCTACATCCACAGCCGGTGGCTCGATCTGCACGAGCTCGCCGAGGCTGGCTGCGGCCCGCTCGACGAGCAGCTGCTGTTCTCGAGCGGCTTCGAGTGGGATTACTGGCTGCACGACGTGACGTCGTTGCGCGCGAGCTACGAGTTGCCGGTCGATCCATCGGTGTTGATCGAAGAGCAACTCGCGCCGGATCTCGGGACCGGCGCGGGCAAGATCGTCGACGAGATCGCCAGTGACCAGCACACGGCGTTGATGGGCGCGCAGCTCGCCGCGTACATCGCGGGCCGCGATGCCGCGATCGATGCCGGCCGCCAGCTCGGCATCATCTCGCAGCCCGACAAGATCACGTTCGATCAGCTCGTCGCGAGCGGCGACGTCGCCGATTTCACGGCGACCGTGCTGACGCCGCTCGGCACGTACGCCGACGCGCTCGACGGTCGCCAGACCGAGCTCGACGCGCTGCACCTCGCCGACTCGCGGTGGGCGCGCGAGCTCGAGCAAGGGCTCGCGATCGATCGACTGCGCGCGCGGTTCGCGATCGCGACGTATCAGACCGTGATCGATTTCATCGCCGGCACCGACACGACCGCGGACTACCAGCACGCGAGCGACGTGCTCGATCAGGCGCAAGCGGTGGTCAGCGCGCGCGACGGCGATCTCCACGACGATCACGGCACGCGGCTCACCGCGACGACGAACAACGTGACCGAGTATTCGTACGGCTATCTGCACAACGCCGACACGCTGTGCTACTGGCACCGCGAGCTCGACCAGCTCGCGGCGATCTTGGGCAACACGTCGGCGATGACGCCGCCGAACTGCGTCTTCGACTAGGGACGTAGTCCATTAGCGCAACTTCGATCGCGCAGCATCGCGCGATCATTACGTGCGCGAGGGACGCACTAAAGTGAGCGCCGCAACCGCACGACGGTCTCGACCTGCGCGGTTCCCGGCATCAGATCGAACGGCTCGATCGCGTCGGGGCGATAGCCGGCGCGCGCGAGGCCGGCGAGATCGCGGCCGAGCGACTCGGGCCCGCAGCTGACGTAGATGATCATCGGCGCCGCGAGCCCGACGACGATCGGCAGCGCGCCGGCGAGCCCTTTGCGCGGCGGATTGACGACGATGACATCGGGCGTGTGATCGAGCTCGATGTCGGCGGCATCGCCGGCGATCGCCGTGAGCGGCAGCTTCGCGTGGTCGGCGGCGCGGCGCAGCTGCGCGACCGCGTCGCGATCGAGCTCGATCGACGTGACACGGGTGCCGGCGCGGGCGAGGTGCAGGCCGATGCCGCCGAGACCCGCGAACAGCTCGACGGCGGTCGTCGCCGGCGTGGCGAGCTCGGCGATCCGGCGATACATCGCGGCCGCTTGCTCGCGGTTGACCTGCAGGAACTCGGACGCGCCGACGTCGACCGGCACGCCGGCGAGCTGCTCGACGAGATGGCCGTGGCCGAGCAACACGCGTGCGGGCGAGCCCGACGGGACGATCG
>DASXEF010000793.1:0-6205 GCA_036490255.1 Kofleriaceae bacterium | reverse complement strand
GCTGCTCTTCATCAGCCTTCGCCTCTACCACGCGCTGTGGCCGACGCCGGAAAAGCGCTGAAGCGGATCGCGATCGTCTCGATCGCGATCGTGCTCGTCGCGGCAGCCGCCGCCGGGTTCGCGCTCGCGTTTCGCGGCACGCTCGCGAAGGCATCGCACGCGCTCGGCGGCGCGAACGTCGTGCAGATGATCGCCAACCTGCCGCTGTGGGCGCGCGTGATGTTGCCGGCGCTCGGCGGCTTGGGTGCCGGCTTGGTCGGGCTGTGGACGGCGCGCCAGCGCGGCGCGAGCGGCGTCGGCTACGTGATGGAAGCGATCGTGCTCGGTCGCGTGCGCGTGCCGCTGTTGCGGAGCGCGCTGCAAGCGCTCGCGTCGTGGCTCGCGATCGCGACCGGCAACTCGCTCGGCCGCGAAGGTCCGCTGATCCAGTTCGGCGCGGCGGCCGGCGAAGGCGCGCGGCGTTGGCTTCGCCTCGACGACGCGCAGGCGCGGCTCGTGCTTGCCGCCGGCGTCGCGGCGGGCTTCGCCACCGCCTATAACGCGCCGATCGCGGCGACGCTGTTCGTGCTCGAGGTCGTGACCGGCGTGGTCGCGCTCGAGGCGACGGTGCCGGTGTTGATCGCGAGCGTGATCGCGACCGTCGCGGTGCGGCTCGGCACCGGCGCGACGCCGCTCTACGGCTTTCGTGCGATCGCGGCGCCCGATCCGATCGAGCTGATCGCGTTTTGCGGTGTCGGGCTGCTCGCCGCGCCGGTCGGCGTCGGCTTCTTGCGGTTGCTCGCGCGCGCCGAAGCGCTGTGGCATCACGTGCCGCAACCGTGGCGACCGGCGGTCGGCGGCGCGGCCTGCGGTGCATGTTTGTGTGCGCTGCCCGGGCTCGCCGGCAACGGGTTCGAAGAAGTCAGCGCGCTGCTCGACGGTCACCTCGCGCTCGCGGCGGTCGCGTGGCTGCTGCTCGCGAAGCCGTTCGCGACCGCGGCGTCGGTCGGCTCGGGAAATCCAGGCGGCGTGTTCACGCCGACGTTGCTGCTCGGCGCGTGCATGGGCGCGCTCTACGCCGCGGGCTTGCATGCGGTGTTCGGCTCGGCGATCGCGGCGCCGGCCGCGTACGTGATCGTCGGGCTCGCCGCGACGCTGTCGGCGACGACCCACGCGCCCGTGATGGCCGCGGTGCTCGGCTGCGAGCTGTCTGGAAACTGGGCGCTCGTGCTGCCGCTGCTCGTCGCGTGCGCCGTCGGCGCGGTGCTCGCGCGCGTGCTCTACGTCGACTCCGTCTACACGGCCGAGCTCACGCGGCGCGGCGTGCGCTGGCAGCTCACGCTCGACGGCCGGCGCGAAGTCTCCAAAGGCGACGCGTCACACTAGAGGCGCGGGCACACTTCGGCGGTGAAGCTGCCGCTGACGTCGGCATCGGACGTGTGAACGGCGAGCGTGCCGGCGACGCCGCTGTGGTCGAGCTGCGAGAGCTTCGCGTCGACCTGCTCGATGGTCCCGGTGCCGTAGTGCGACGCCGGGCCGCTGACTTTGAGGTCGGCGGTGTAGTGGTCGGGCGACGAGCCGCTGATCGTCAGCTTCGCGACGTACGCCTTGGGACACGCGTGCGCGACCTGCTCGAGCTCCCACGGGCCGGGCGCGCAGGTCAGCTGCGGGCAATCGCGCACGAACGCGACCACGGTTCGCGAATCGCCGTCGAGCTTCGCGAACGCTTTGGTGTACTGGCCGGAGAATTCCGGCACGAGCGAGTCCTTGATCGAGATGCCGGCCGGCGTGCCTGCGGCGGCTTCGGCGAAGACCAGCACGAGCGCGACGGTTTTGAGCACGCGCGGAACATATCATTGTAGCTAGACCCCGTTTCGGATATATCCGATATGGATATGTCTGGTATCGATACAGCCGAGCTCTTGCCGCTCACTCCGGCGAGCTTTCACATCCTGCTCGTGCTCGCCGCCGGGCCGGCGCACGGCTACGCGATCATGCAAGAGGTGACGCGCATGACCGAGGGCGTCTCGCAGCTCGGCTCGGGCACGCTCTATCGCACGATCCAGAAGCTCGTCGAAGACGATCTGATCCATCCGATGAGCGCCGATCACGACGACGAGCGCCGCGTGCCGTACCGGATGACCAAGCGCGGCGATGCGGTCGCGCGCGCCGAGGCCGCGCGGCTCGCGGTGCTGTTGCGCGTCGCCGAAAAACGCCGGCTGATCTCGCTCAAGCCGGCCGGTCGCGCCGCGCGTGGAGCTCACGCGTGAGCGTCCGACCGATTCCGGAGGCGCTGCCGCCGCTGACGCCGCACCTCGTGGTGCGCGATGCGTGCGCGGCGCTCGATCACTACCGCGACGCGTTCGGTGCGCGCGAGACGTCGCGGATCAAAGGGCCCGACGGGCGCGTGATGTTCGCGGAGATGTCGATCGGCGATGCGCGGATCTTCGTCGTCGACGAGTTCCCCGAACAGGGCGCGCTGTCGCCGACGACGCTCGGCGGTACGCCGGTCGCGTTGCACTTGTACGTCGCGAGCGTCGACGACGTGTTCGCGCGTGCCGTCGCGGCCGGGATGACGGCCGAGATGCCGGTCGCCGACTTCTTCTGGGGCGAGCGCTACGGCCAGGTCCGCGACGCGTTCGGCCACGTGTGGGGACTCGCGAGCCGCATCGAAGATCTGTCGCCGCGTCAGATCCAAGACCGCGCCGACGCCTTCTACAACCAACACCGAGCGTGATCATGATTCGCAAGCTTTCGTTCATCGCACTGCTCGCCGCGCCGGCGACGGCCGCGCCGGTGCTGGATCCGGCGCTCGTGCCGCTGCAAAAGCTCGTCGGCACCTGGCAGGGTAACGACGCCGAGCACCACACGACCGGCGGCTTCACGTTCGAGCCCGACCTCGGCGGCAAAGTCTTGATCCGCCGCAGCACCAACGACGGACCCAAAGTGCATCACGAGGACGTGATGATCGTATTCGCGACGCCCGCAGGGCTACGCGCGAGCTACTGGGACAACGAAGGTCACGTGATCAACTACGCGGTCGCGATCACCGGCGATCGCGTCGAGATGCTCAGCGACGACGTCGCGAACCAACCGCGGTTCAAGCTGACGAACGATGTCCACGGTGACGACGACACGATCGACTTCTTCATGAAGCCGCCGGGCGCCGCCGAGTTTCAACACTACGTCGGCGGCACCGTGCATCGCACGAAGCACTAAGGGCAACCGCTCGACACGTCGAGCGCATCTTGCGCCATCCAGCCGTAGCGCTCGGTGCCGTCGGCGGCGCGAATGCGGCCGTAGAGGAATCGCATGGTGCCGATTTGCTCGTCGGGCGACTTCTCGTTCCACAGCGGAATCTTGATCGACGGCAGCGGGCTGAACGTCGGCACGTCGAGCCGGCGGAACTTCGTGCCGGCCGGAAAGTGATCGGTCGTCGCGCCGCCGAGCGCGAAGCCGGGCACGCTGAACACGAGGTTCGCGGAGCGCTTGCCGTTCGCGCGCACGAGCGGCAAGTAGTCGCCGGCGCGCTCGTTGGTCTCCGTCGAGCCTTTGACGACCTTGTGCGCGGCGAGCGTCTCGTCGGCGGCATCGCGGATCTCGTAGCACGCCATTTCGGCGAGGCCGGCGCCCTTGGCAGCTACGTCGCCGACTTGCTCGTCGAACGAGGTCGCGCCCGGGATGTGATCGATCGGATACCAGCCCGCGCTCGAGTTCGACGTGGTGACCGCGAGCGCGTGCGGCGTGCCGGCGAGCGTGCGCTTCTGGCCGTAGTTGAACGTCATCCGCGGCTCGGCGGCCTCGACGTCCATCGCATCGCCGTTGCCGTCGCGGATCTCGGCGCCGCCGACGATCCCCCACGTGTCGAGGCCGCTCTTGGTATCGACGCGCGAGTCGCCGGAGCGAAACCGACAGTTGTACGGGCTTGCCGTGCAGTACGCGCTGTTGACGCCGGCGACCGTCGCGAACGGCGTCTCGCCGGAGGTGTCGACGAGATCGGCGTCGTCGTTGTCGCCATCGACTTCGCTGACGCACGACGTCAGCAGCAGGATCAGGAGCCACTTCATGCGCGCGCTCAGTGCAGCGCGCGTGCCCGCTGTAAGCGCGCGATTCCCGTCGGCACGATCGCGTGTCGCCCACTGCCGTGTGCAGCTAGCGTCGAGCGATCGCGATCGTCGCGAGGAGCTCCCACAACAAGTGGCTAGCAAGATGTGAAGTCACATCGGCGTGGTCGAGCGGCGGGCAGACCTCGACGACGTCGCCGCCGATCACGTGGAGGCCGGCCAAGCCGCGCACGAGTGCGAGCGCTTCGCGTGCGGTGAGCCCGCCGGGAACCGGTGTGCCGGTGCCGGGTGCGAATGCCGGATCGACGGCATCGACGTCGAACGTGACGTAGACCGGCCGCGCACCGATCCGCTCGCGGAGCTCGGCGCACACGCGCGCCGGCTCGCGCTCGCCGACTGCATCGGCGGTGATGATCGTGTGACCCGCGGCGCGTGCGATCGAATCGTCGCCGCGCGGTCCGCGAATGCCGATCTGATAGAGCTGGCCGACTTCGATCAGCGCTTCGTCGATCGCGTGACGCAACGGCGTGCCGTGATGATGATCGTCGCCCCACACGTCGGCGCTGCTGAGATCGAGGTGAGCGTCGAAGTGGACGACCGCGATCGGGCCGAATTGCTTGGCGAGCGCGCGCAACGCCGGCAGCGTGATCGAGTGATCGCCGCCGACCATCACCGGCGCGATCCGATGCGACGCTAGCGTGCGCACCTCGGCTTCGACCGCCGCGCGCATCGCCGCGCGATCGAACGGCGGGAACACGACATTGCCGCCGTCGACGCAGCGGAGCCGCGAGAACACGTCGAGGTTGTGCTGCGGATGGTGGCCTTGAACGAGCGCCGAGACCCGCCGCACGTGATACGGCGCGAACCGCGCGCCGGGCTGGTAGGTCGTCCCGCCGTCGTGCGGCACGCCCACGATCGCGACATCGACATCGCGATGCTCACGAAGCTCGGGCAAGCGGAAGAACGGGATCTGGCCGTGGCGAAGGTAGTCGAGTGCCGGCTGCTGCATGGTTCCACCTCATCCGGTCGAGTGATTTTTGGATCGTGTTGCGCGCACGCGCGGCCATGTCTTCGGGCGTTTCGCCGGTGCGCGGCGGCATCGGCGCGCCGAACGCGAGCTCGATCTCGACCCGCGCGCGCGCCGCGGTGCGCAGGTAGTGCGGCAAGAACGTCGCCGCGTTGCACCACGCGAGTGCCGGATCGCGATAGCGAATCGCGAGCGGCACGACGGGCACGCCGAGTCGCTTCGCGATACCGAACGTGCCGCGATGAAACGCGAGCACGCGCGAGCCATCGGTCGTCGTGCCTTCTGGAAAGTTCAACACGGGCACACCGGTCGCGAGCAAGTCGTAGACGCGGCGCAACACGCGCGTGCGCGCCATCGGATCGCGCCGGCGCACGAACGTGACGCCGAGTGCCTGTCCGATCGGTCCGACGATCGGCCAGCCGAGCACTTCGCCTTTCGCGATCGGTAGTGCAGGGCAGATCGGCACGATCGCGATCGGATCGAGATAGCTGACGTGGTTCGCGACGATCAGCGCGACGCCGCGCGGGACCTCGCCGTGGACGGAGACATCCAGATCGTGCGCGCGACCGATCGCGCCGAGCGCACCCGCGAGCCGATGCGCGGAATCACGCGCGTCGCGCGGCGGCGCCATCCGTGCGCTGCCGAGCTCGGCGAGCGCGTTGAACAACCCGGCGCCGACGTGGCGGACCATTTCCATCACGCGGCACGCGCCTCGGCCGGCAACAAGCCGAGCCGCTCGTACCTCGACCGCTTCGCCTCGAACGTCGCGCGATCGATGCGCGACACGATGCGCACGTCGCCCGGGCCGTAGAAGTCGCGCACTTCACCGGACTCGGTCGCGCCGAGCATACGGTGAAGCGCGCGTGCCGCGGCGTTGTCGGGCTTGACCGTGAACCAACAGGTGTCGACGCGCTCGATAATGGTTTGCACGAACGCCGAGAGCAGGAGTGGAGTCACGCGCGTGCGCTGAAACTCCGGAACCACTGCCAACGTCGTGCAATAAGCTTCGCGGTCGCGAACGAAGCACAACAGATACGCGACCGGCTTGCCGTCGGCGAGCGCGACAAAGCAGGTTTCGGCGAAGAACTCGGTGCACAGCCGCAGGTAATGCGGGCAGAGCACGTCTTCGCCGGCC
>DASXEF010000666.1:0-11966 GCA_036490255.1 Kofleriaceae bacterium | reverse complement strand
CGTCGCCACGCTGCGCTCGTTTCGAACTGCGCGGCTCGCCGACCTCATCGCGTTCGGCGCGAGCGATGCGCAGCTCGGCGCACGCGTGACGAAATCGGGGATGACGAGGATCTACGAGGTCGGCCTGGTGCCCAACGGTCGCCGCGTCCAGCTCGACGGCAAGAGCGTGCGGCCGATCGCGCGCTACTTCGGCGGCTTCAACGTCGTCGTGTTCACGCCCGAAGATCTCGCGTTGCCGCGTGGAGCACCGAGCGAGCGCCGGCGCTTCGTGGATCGCGCGGTGTTCAATCAGAACCCCGAATACCTCGGCCAGATCCAGGATTACGAGAAGGTCCTCAAGCAACGCAACAGCGTACTCAAGCAGGCGCAAGACGGCGCGCTCGATCGCGAGCTACTTGCCGTCTACGACCGCCAGCTGGCGCAGCTCGGCATCGCGGTGGCCGATGCACGCGCGAAGTTCGTCGTCGCGATGCAACGCGCTCTCGACGAAGCGTTTCGCGAGATCGCGCGCATCGAGCGCCGCGCCAGCGTTCGCTACGTCACGAAGTCGGCCGGGATCACCGTCGAGCAGTTCGAAGCGCAGCTCGCGGATTCGCGCTCGCGCGATCTGGCGACCGCGAGCACGCACGTCGGGCCGCATCGCGACGACCTCGCGTTCGAGCTCGACGGTCACGACGCCGGCGGCTTTGCATCGCAGGGCCAGCTCCGCGCGATCGTGCTCGCGTGGAAGACCGCCGAGCTCGCGTTGCTCGCGCGCGTTCACGACGATTCGCCGATCTTGTTGCTCGACGATGTGTCCTCGGAGCTCGATCCCGCGCGCAACGAATTTCTGTTCGAGCACCTCGCAAATCAGGCCGCGCAATGCTTCATCACGACCACTCACGAGGGCCATGTCTTGCTGCGTCGTGAACGGGCCGATTACCGCATCGAAAATGGCCAGATTTCCTCGTGAAATCCGGCACATCTTCCCTGTTGTGACGGGCTCGAACGTGCTATCCCATCTGCTCTCGGGAAGTAGCGATGGCTGACGCAAACACGACCCCCGCGACGGACTCCAGCGCGACGTACGACGACAGCTCGATCGGCGTCCTCAAGGGCCTCGAAGGTGTTCGCAAACGGCCGGGCATGTACATCGGCGATACCGATGACGGCACCGGCATGCATCACCTCGTGCACGAGGTTGTCGACAACTCGGTCGACGAGCATCTCGCCGGCCACTGCACGCGCATCGACGTCGTCATTCACTACGACAACTCGGTGACGGTCGAAGATAACGGCCGCGGCATCCCGGTCGGTATGCACGCCGAAGGGCGACCCACCGCCGAGGTCGTGATGACCATGCTCCACGCCGGCGGCAAGTTCGGCGGCGCTGGCTACAAGGTCTCGGGCGGCTTGCACGGCGTCGGCGTCTCGGCCGTCAACGCGTTGTCCGATTGGCTCAAGCTCGAGATTCGCCGCGACGGCAAGGTTTACTACCAGGAGTTCTCGCGCGGGATTCCGGTCAGCGAGTTCAAGCAGACCGGCGTCACCGATCGGCGTGGCACGAAGATCACGTTCCATCCCGATCCGGACATCTTCAAGAACATCCTCGAGTTCTCGTTCGACCAGCTGTCGACGAAGCTGCGCGAGCTCGCGTACCTCAACAGCGGGCTCGAGATCGTCATCGCCGACGAGCGCGCCGGCGACAAGCAGGCGACCTACAAGTTCGAAGGCGGCATCGCGACGTACGTCGCCGACTTGAACGCGAACAAGACGACCGTCACCGACGTGATCGTGCTAACCGGCACGCACGAAGGCTGCGAGGTCGACATCGCGATGCAGTGGAACGAGGCGTACTCCGAGCTCGTCACCGCATTCACGAACACGATCAAGAACCGCGACGGTGGCACGCACGTCACCGGGTTTCGCCAGGCACTGACCCGCACGATCAACAACTACGCGACCGAGTACAAGCTGCTCAAAGACGCGAAGAGCGGCGTCTCCGGCGACGATTTGCGCGAAGGCCTCACCGGCGTGATCTCGGTGAAGGTCGGCGATCCGAAGTACTCGAACCAGGCGAAGGACAAGCTGGTGTCGTCGGAGGTCGCGACCGCGGTGTCGACGGTCGTCGGCGAGAAGCTCGAAGCGTGGCTCGCGCAGCATCCGAAAGAGTCGAAGATCATCGTGCAAAAGGCGATGGTCGCGGCACAGGCGCGCGAAGCGGCCCGCAAGGCGCGCGAGGCCACGCGCAAAGGCGCGCTGACGCTGACGTCACTGCCGGGCAAGCTCGCCGATTGCCGCGAAAAAGACGCGGAGCTGTGCGAGCTGTTCATCGTCGAGGGCGAGAGCGCCGGCGGCTCTGCGAAGCAAGGCCGTAACCGCGAGTTCCAGGCGATCCTGCCGCTCCGCGGCAAGATCTTGAACGTCGAGAAAGTCCGCTTCGATCGCATGCTCGGCTCGCAGGAGCTGACCACGCTCATCACCGCGCTCGGCACGTCGGTCGGCGACGAAAAAGATCTCGGCAAGCTCCGCTATCACAAGATCGTGATCATGACGGACGCCGACGTCGACGGCGCTCACATCCGCACGCTCTTGCTCACGTTCTTCTTCCGCCATTTCTACGAGCTGTTCGAGAACGGCCACGTGTTCATCGCGCAGCCGCCGCTCTACAAGGTCAAGCGTGGCAAGCAGGAGCTGTATCTCAAGAACGAGCAGGCGCTCGCCGACTACCTGCTCGAGAGCGTCACGAACGACATGGTGCTGCAGCTCGGCAACGGCCAGCAGATCACCGGCAAAGACTTGTCGGAGATCGTCGGCACGATCGCAAAGGGCAACGAGATCCGCACGCAGCTCGATCGCCGCGCCGATATTCGCGTGCTGGCGCCGTTCATCGACGCGCAGCTGACCGAAGCTGATCTCAAAGATCGCCCGAAGCTCGAGCGGCTCGAAGCCAAGGTCATGGCCGAGGTCGCGAAGCGCCATCCCGAGCTCGGCCAAGCCGCGGCCGAATACCACCAAGACTCCGAGCACGGTACGTGGGAGCTGCGCTTCATCGCCGGCCAGCACGGCGTGCGCCGTCACACGATCATCAACGCGACGCTGGTGCGCTCATCCGAGTATCACGAGCTCGCGCGGATCGCGGGCGGGCTCAAAACCAAGCTCGTCGAGCCGCTCAAGCTGCTTCACGGCAACGACGATCCGCTCGACCTCCACGGCTGGGACGAGATCGGCAAGCTCGTCGACGAGCTCGGTCGCAAAGGCCTCCAGATCCAGCGCTACAAAGGCCTTGGCGAGATGAACGCCGAGCAGCTGTGGGAGACCACGATGGATCCGAATCGGCGCAACCTGCTGCGCGTCCGAGTCGACGAGATGGAAGTTGCCGACGGCATCTTCACGACGCTGATGGGCGATCTCGTCGAGCCGCGCCGCGAGTTCATCGAAGCGAACGCGCTCAACGTTCGCAATCTCGACGTGTGAATATCCTCGCCGCGTGAAGCGTTCGCAGCGCGTGCGTGCTCTTTGCTTTGTCGTATTCGCGGCGTGTATTCCGGCGCCGACGCGGCCGCCGGTGACGCTGACGTATCTCGGCGTCGCGTCGTGGCAGATCGATGCCGGCTCCGCGACGATCGTGACCGATCCCTATTTCACGCGGCCCGATCTGAAGAAGCCGATCGTGCCGGATCCCGCGGCGATCGCGGCGCACGCGCCGAAGCACGTCGACGCGATCGTGATCGGCCATTCGCACGTCGATCACCTGCTCGATGCGCCGCCGCTCGCGATCGCGACGCACGCGCAACTGATCGGCAGCGAGACCACGGCGCGTTACGCGAAGGCCGCTGGTGTGCCCGACGATCAGCTCGTCTCGATCAAAGGCGGCGAAGACTACGACTTCGGCGCGTTCTCGATTCGCGTGATTCCGAGCCTGCATTCCGCGCTCGATCACAAGCACGCGCGCCCGCACGAGCTGCCGCCCGACTTCAAGCTGCCGCTCTCGTTCGACGACTTCGTCGAAGGCGGCACGTTCGCATATCTGATCCGCATCGCCGGCCATCAGATCCTCGTGCTCGATACGGCGAACTTTATCGAGCGCGAGCTCGAAGGCATTCACCCCGATATCGCGATCATCGCGCCGGGCTTACGCGAAGAGATCTACGACTACACGTGCCGGCTGATGCACGTGCTCGGCGAGCCGCCGCTGGTCTACACGACGCACTTCGACGACTGGAAGAATACGCCTGCCGATACCGCCGACGACGATACGAAGGCGTTCGCCGCCGAAGTGAAGCGCTGCTCGCCCCACACGACCGTCGTCATTCCGAAGCATTTTTCGCCGATGTCCGTGCCTTGACGAGCGCCTTCTGACGCGCGGCCGGCAAGTACTTCACGGCTTCGCGCCAGGTCACGCCGCTCGCGCGAGCGCCGCGCGGCTCGAGCCAATCAGCGACGAGCGCCGGACGCTTCTTCGACGTCTCGCGCAGCACCCAGCCGATCGCTTTGCGGATGAAGAATTCGCGCTCGTCGAGCATCGCGTCGGCGTAGCGCGCGAAGCGAGCCCAGTCGCCTTCGCCGCGGCGGAGGCCCTTCAAGTGCGCGAGCATCGCCGCGCGTCGGATCCAGAAATCGCGATCTTTGGCCCACGCGTCGAACGTCTTCGCGATGGCCGGCTCGCGATCGTAGACCGCGCCAAGGACGGCCGTCGAAATCGGATCGACGCGCGCCCACGTGTGCGAGTCGCCGAGCAGCCGCTTGATCGCCGGCAAGCTCGCAGCGGTCACGAGCTCGTCGCGATGCATCATCAGCTCGATGCCCGCGGCCTTGAGCTCGAACACGCCCGACTTCCACAGCTCGGTCACCGTCGCGAACAGCGCCTTCTCGCTCGCGATCGGTTCGGCCCGCTCGAGCGTCGTCACGGTCTTGCGAAGCACGGGCGCGGTGACGCCGATGAACTCGAGCTCGCTCTTGAGATACGCCTTCGAGCCGACCGCACGCTCGTGATCGCCGAGCTTGGCGAGCTCGCGTGCGATGTCCTTGCCGAGACTCATAACGCGCGATGAACGCTCGCGCCGAGCATCGGCGAGCTGTGCTCCGAATCGTTGAGCCGCACGACCTGCAGCGCATCGAGCGACGGCCCGGCGAGCACGTTGAGCGACGCCGGAGCCTGACGAAACGTCCACACGCGCTCGAGCGGCAGGCCGAGCACGCGACAGATCAGCACGCGGTTGACGGCATCGTGCGCGACGATGAGCCCGGTCTCGTCGGGGCCGAGGCCACTGCACAGCTTCGCGAGCACCGGCCACGCACGTGCTTCGACGTCGCCGAGCGTTTCGGCGCCGGGGCCAGCCAACGCATCGCGGCCGGGCGCGGTGCGCCACACGCCGAACATCTCGGCGTGATCGCGCTCGACGTCGCTCGCGAGCTGGCCTTCCCACGCGCCGTGCGAGATCTCGAGTAAACCCTCGTCGAGCTCGAGGCGATCGCCGACGATCGCTTCGGCGGTCGCCTTCGCACGACCGAGCGGCGACGCGATCGCACGCGCGATGGTCACGCCGGCGAGGCGTTGGCCGAGTCGCGCGACCTGTGCACGACCCTCGTCGGAAAGCGCGATGTCGGTGCGGCCTTGGTAGCGGCCTTCGCGGTTCCACGGCGTCTCGCCGTGACGCACGACCAGGACGTTCATGACCGCGGACTGTAACGCGTCGCGGCGTCACGTCGCGCTCGATCTCGCGCAGCTTCGCGTGGTAGCAAGCGACGATGATGCATCGCAGCCGCCTGATGGGCATCGGCATGTACGTGCCGCAGCGCGTGGTGACCAACGACGAGCTCGCCAAGCACATGGAGACCTCGCACGATTGGATCGTCGAGCGCACGGGCATCGAAGAGCGGCGTTGGGTCGATCCGGGCGAAGGCGGCGCCGAGATGGCGACGAAGGCGGCACGAGAGGCGATCGAGCGCGCGGGCCTCACGCCCAAGGACATCGACCTCATCGTCTACGCGACGCTATCGCCGGACTTCAACTTTCCCGGTACCGGCGTGTTCGTGCAGCGTCAGCTCGGGCTCAAAGAGATCCCGTGTCTCGACATTCGCCAGCAGTGCACCGGCTTCGTCTACGGCATGTCCATCGCCGACGCGTATATCCGGCTCGGCACGTACAAGCACGTGCTGCTGATCGGCTCCGAAGTGCACTCGACCGGGTTGGACCTGTCGACAGCGGGCCGCGACGTCACCGTGCTGTTCGGCGATGGCGCGGGCGCCGTCGTGCTCGGCCGTGCGACCGACGACGAGCACGTCGTGCTATCGACGCACTTGCACGCCGACGGCAGCGATGCCGAGATCTTGTGGACCGAGTATCCGGCGAGCACGCGGCATCCGCGCATCAGCGCCGAGGCGATGGCGGAGGGCAAGCACTACCCGCGAATGGAGGGCAAGCGCGTGTTCAAGCACGCCGTGACGCGCATCCCGCAGGTCATCATGGAGGGCATGATGGCGAACGGGATCAAGAGCATCGCCGAGATCGATTGCCTGATCCCGCATCAAGCAAACCTGCGCATCAATCAGATGGTCGCGCAGATGATCGGCTTCCCCGCCGAGAAGATGCACAACAACATTCAGAAGTACGGCAACACGACCGCCGCCTCGATCCCGATCTGCATGCACGAGGCGATCGCGATCGGCAAGATCAAGCCCGGCGATCTGGTCTGCCTCGTCGCGTTTGGCGCGGGCCTGACCTGGGGCAGCTGTTTCCTGCGCTACTAGCGCTCGGTCGATTCGCGCGGCGAAATCAGCGCTCGGTCACGCTGCCGCGGGCGCGAAGATCGCGTCGATCTCCGCACCGATCTTGTCTTCGCCGACGCCCTTTGCGAGCGCGAGCTCTTTGGTCAAGAGCCCACGCGCGGTGTCGAGCATCTTGCGCTCGCCGAACGAGAGCTCCTTCGTCAGCCGGAGCACGCAGAGATCGCGCATGACCTCGGCGATCTCGAACACGGAGCCGGTCTTGATCTTCTCCATGTACTCGCGATAGCGCCGGTTCCACGTCTGCGTGTCGCGCGGCACGTCGCGAGACTTGAGGATCGAGATGACCTCTTTGACTTGCTTCGACGTGATCAGATCGCGGAGCCCGACTGATCCCGCATTGATCGTCGGGATCATGATCTTCATCCCAGTATCGAGAATCTTCAGGATGTAGACCGGCATCTGGCTGCCGCCGATGTCGCGCTGCTCGAGCGCAACCACTTCGGCTACGCCGTGTACCGGATACACGGCCTTGTCACCGACTGAAAATTGCTGCTTCAAAGTGCCAACCTCTGGCTCGTCTAAGATATCAGACGGGGGGCGTCCTGTCAACCAGAGATGCCACCTAAGCTACTGAAACTATTGTAATTCAGCCCTTAGCAGCGTACTCGACGATGGTCGAAACCGCGAATCCGGTGCCGCCTTTGGGCTGCGACGGACGGTTGCTCGAGGTCGATGCAGGACCAGCGATGTCGACGTGGACCCACGGCGTGTCCTTCGCGAACGTCTTCAAAAACAGACCCGCCGTGATCGCGCCGCCGAAGCGATCGCCGGTGTTGCGCATGTCGGCGATCGAGCTCTTGAGCTGCTCGCGCAAGCGCGGGCTCAGCGGCAGCCGCCACATCTCTTCACCGCTCTTGTCAGCGACGCCGAGCCAGCTGCGCACGAGTGCCTCGTTGTCGGACATCACGCCGGCCGTGTATGGCCCGAGCGCGACCATGCATGCGCCGGTGAGCGTCGCGAAGTCGAACATCTCGTCCGGCTGGATCTTGCTGCGCGCGTACGTGATCGCATCGCCGAGCGTCAGGCGACCTTCGGCATCGGTGTTGTTGATCTCGACCGTCGTGCCATCCATCGACTTGAGCACGTCGCCGAGCTTGTACGCGCGACCCGAGACCAAGTTCTCGCAGCACGCGGCGACCGAGTGAACTTCGAACTCGGATCCGAGTGTCGCGATCGCATCCATCGCCGAGATGACGGCGGCGGCGCCGGACATGTCGATCTTCATGTCCTCCATCGCGTTCGACGGCTTGAGCGAGTAGCCGCCCGAATCGAACGTGACGCCTTTGCCGATGAAGCAGACCTTCTTCTTCGGCTTCTTGGCCGGCTTGTACGTCATGTGAATGAAGCGCGGTTCCTCGTCGGAGCCTTGGCCGACCGCGAGGAACATGCCCATGCCGAGCGCGGCGCACTGCTTGGCGTCGAGCACGGTGACGGTGACGGTGCCTTTGTGCTTCTTCGCGATCGCCTGCGCATCCGCGGCGAGCGCCTTCGGCGTCGCGACCGCGGCGGGCTCGTTGATCAGATCGCGTGCGTGATTGACCGCCGCGGCGATCGTCTGGCCACGTGCGACGGCTGTGGTGAACGCGCGTGCTTGCCCGGCCGAGAGCTTGCCGCCCTTGATGTCGCGATAGACATGCAGCTTCGTCATCGTGTGCGGGCGCTTGCTGTCTTCGCTCGTGAGATAGCGACCGAAGCGATACGTGCCGAGCGTGATGCCTTCTGCGGCGAACTGCACGAGCTGCGCTTCGCGCGCGGCGGCGACCGTAGGCAACACGAACGCGACGGATGCTGCGCGAACTTTGTTCGCGGCTTGTGCGAGCAGCGCGGTGATGTCGCGAATGTTCGCGTTGGAAAATTCGCTCTTCGGTCCCGCGCCGATCACGAACACGCGCTTCGCCGCGATCTTCCCACCGGTGTAATGGACCAACATCTGACCAGGCTTGCCTTCGAACGACTCCGCCGCGGCAATGTCCGCGAGCGCGCCACCGAGCGCTTGGTCTGCTGATTTGAAAACGGAGTCCTTGGCTGGATCGCCGAATGTTGCGAACGCCACAACATCGACACTGGCCTGCCACACCGAACCGTTAGCAGACGTGATCTCGAAACCGGCTTTGGGGTCCATAAATGCTAGTAACTCCAGGGAAAGCGCGGTGCGTTTATAATGGGTTCCAAGTGCGAAGTAAAGGAATCGATTGCCTACATTGACAGTTGAAGAGGCGGATCCGTAGAGTCATTAACGAACAGAATCCTGGGGGATTTTGAATGCGAAACAAGGTGATGACGGCGCGGCCTGCGGCGCGCAAGGGCAGTGGTAATCAGGCCGCTAAAAAGACGGTGGCTGTGGCTTCTCGGCGGTCGCAGCCGATCATTCAGATGGTGGAGAGAAAATCGTCTCCCAACATCACGGAGCTGCCGAAGAAAGCCGGCGAGCTACCGATTCCAACGTCGACGTTCGTCTTCTAAATTTCTAGCAACTTCTTGAAGTTGCGTGCGTCCTGCCAGCGTTCTGGCGATGCAAAGGCAACGGTCGTTGGAAGACTCTCGTAGTGCTCGAGCAGCGCTGCGAAGTCTTCCAGCTTCTCATTGCGAATGAGCCCGGTTCGGCCGGCATTCTCGATCCGGAAGTACAAGCTCGGCACTTCGAGATCCTCGTAGCGCTCTTCGGGCGCGCTCGGGTCATGGACCAACGGGTCGATCGCGAGCGTCAGGCCGAGCTCGGTCGCGACCTTGGCGGCAGTCCGCACGCCCCATAATCCCCCGGGTACCCACACGCGGTCGGCGTGGACGACTTCGCGAGTCGCGATCTCGCCGAAAAACTTCGCGAGCTGATCGCGATTCGACGCGGACGGCGAGAAGTCATCGGCCGATCGGAAGACTGCTGAGCCCGCAGCGACTGCATCGATCGCTGCAACGAACGCTTCGAGTGCGCTGCGCGAAAGCGGACTGTCGCGATAGTCGCCGGTCGATGCGTCACTCGGCCACGGCTTGGCGTGATCGGGAGCTTTGCGATGCGTCACCACAAACGGCGCGACCAGCCCGATCGCACCGGCCGGCGCGATCTCTTTCCATTTCGCGAGCACGCTCGGCTTCAGCGGTCCGGTGAACAGCGCCGACAGCTCGAGGTAATCGAGCTCTGCGAAGTAACGCTCGCGCTCGATGCGCGCGGGCACGTCGACCGTTCCAATTCGAAAACTCTCCAAGCCGCGGCACGCTACGTCGGCCTCGGGTATGGTGCAAGCGGAGGCCCCATGAAGTTCTTCATCGACACCGCCGACGTCAAAGAGATCCGCGAAGCGGCGGCCATGGGTTTGGTCGACGGCGTGACGACGAATCCGTCGTTGGTCGCCAAGAGCGGCCGCAAGTTTCGCGACGTGTTGCTCGAGATCTGCGACATCGTGAAGGGCCCGGTTTCAGCCGAGGTCACCGGCGTCAAGTACGACGACATCATGCGCGAGGCGCACGAGCTCGCGAAGCTGCGCGAGAACATCGTCGTCAAGATTCCGCTGATCCCCGAAGGGCTCAAAGCGGTGCGCACGTGCTCGAACGAGGGCATCAAGGTCAACGTCACGCTGTGCTTCTCGGCGACGCAGGCGTTGCTCGCGGCGAAAGCCGGCGCGACGTACATCTCGCCGTTCGTCGGCCGGCTCGACGACATCGCGACCGACGGCATGCAGCTCATCGGCGAGATCGTCGAGATCTACGACAACTACAACTTCGAGACCGAAGTGCTCGTCGCTTCGGTGCGCGGCCCGATGCACGTCCAGCAAGCGGCGTTGATGGGCGCGCACGTCGCGACGTGTCCGTTCAGCGTGCTGATGTCGCTCGCGAAGCATCCGCTGACCGACATCGGGCTCAAGAAGTTCCTCGAGGATTGGGAGAAAGTTCCGAAGTGATTCGCGTCGCCGTCGTCGCAGCGGCGCTCGCCGCTTGTCACACCGACGACGGCGGCCCGCGTCTCGATTCGATCGCGCCGCCCTCGGCCGCGGCGAATCAAGTCGTCGAGCTGACCGGCACGCGGCTGTGCACCGGCGACGGTAGCAGCGGCGATTGTCTGAGCACGCCGGCGACGATCGCGCTCGGCATCTCGCCGCCGATGATCGCCGTCGACGTCGTGAGCTACACCGACACGATGGCGACGTTCGTCGTGCCGGCGGTCGCGCCGATCGGTTCGACGACGGTCGTGGTCACGGTCGGCGATCAGTCGTCGAACATGCTCGCGTTCGAGGTGCTCGGCAGTGGCGACTGAGCGCAGAGCGTTTTCGGTCGCGGTCTACGCGCGCCGCGGCGACTGCGTGCTCGTGATCGAGCATCGCCGGCTCGCGACGTGGTTGCCGATCGGCGGCGAGCTCGAGGTCGGCGAGACTCCACTCGAAGCTGCGCGCCGCGAGCTGCGCGAAGAGACCGGGATCGTCGGCGAGTTTCGCCCGCTGATCGACGCGCTCGACGGCGTGCCGACCGGGCTCATCGGCTACGAAGAGCATCCGGCCGGCTCGAAGGGCATGCACATGAACTTCGTCTTCGTGTGCGACGTGCCGGCCGGCTCGATCGTGCGACCCAATGACGAGTTCGATGCGTTTCGTTGGGTCACACGCGCCGAGCTCGCGACGCTCGATTCACCGCTCAACGTGCGGCAGTTCGGGTACGTCGCGCTCGATGCTCGCTGGTAGGTGCCGGTGCGGATCCGCCAGCACGTCAATCCGCTCGAGATCTTCTTCCAGAAGTTTCGCGGCGCTCGGCCGTCGCTCGATCCGCTGCGCGAGCTCGAGGTCGAAGTCGGCTGCGCCGATGCGCAGTTCTTGTTCGAACGCGCGGCGAAGAATCCCGATCGCGCGTACGTCGGGCTCGAGATCCGCGAAGATTTCGTCGAGCTCGTCAACAAGCGCGCTCAAGCGCGCGGCGCGCCCGTGTGCGCGGTGTTCTGCCAGGCGCAGCTGCACATCGCCGAGATCTTCGGCGACGCAAAAGCGAGCCGCATCTACATCAACTTTCCGGATCCGTGGTTCAAGCGCGCGCATCGGGAGCGACGCATGGTCGATCCGACGTTGATCGCGGCGCTCGCGCGGCTCGCGCGGCCGGGCGCCGAGCTGTTCGTGCAAAGCGACGTCTGGGAGATCGCGCTTGATGCGATGAGCGCGATCGAATCCGACGGTCACTTCGACAACGTCTCCGGCGAGTGGTCGTTCTGGAAGACCGGA
>DASXEF010000647.1:0-5181 GCA_036490255.1 Kofleriaceae bacterium | reverse complement strand
AGCCACTCTTGCGGCGACGGCGGTAGCAGAAAGGCTTGCTCGGGCGAATACGGCCGGTAGCGCTTCACAGCGCCACTAGATCAAACCGCGATCGATCTGTCGATCCGGAATCGGCGATCTATGACCTACAGGCTCCTAGTCGCCGCTGCCGCCATCGCGCCGCTGCCGAGCTCGATCGGCGCCATGATGGTTGTCCGTCGCCTCTCGCGCGAAGTGATGTTACTCGTTGGGCGTGAGCAGCTGGGTCGCAGCGATCGTCGACACGCGCGGACGTTCGGACTTCTGGGATGTGGCGCGAAGCCAACGTGTCTCCGCTTCTGCCGACACGGTGCCAGTTCGGGCGTTGATCGAATGCGCGGGCGACTTCGACGCATCTACTCGGCTCGCGGAGGCGTTGTCAGCGGAGTTAGAAACCTCTGCCGTCGGGCTCCTCATGCAGACCGGAGCTGATGTACATGGAGTGCGCGCTTTCGACCGCGGCAAGCTCGTACGACGCATCGACTACTCGCGCGACTCGGGAGGCTGGCTGGTCGTGAGCGGCGCGCCTCAGCCTTGGGAATCGGTGTTCTTCTTTGACGGCCCGGCCGATCTCGCCCGCGGGACGCCGTGGCCAGACACGATCTCCGACGATCTCAGCGACGCCGACATTGCACGTTACGAAACTGCGCGGGCGATCGGCGACGCGAGTAACGTGATGGATCTCGTTCACGCGAGTGGAGGGAGCATCCATCGCGTCGCGGCGGCACTGGGCGTTGACCCGAGCCAGCCGGCCGGGCGCTACCGCAGACCCCGGTGGTGGCAGCGAGCGCTTGGGCGTTGAGTGCTCGATCGCGTCCGCGCGATGACCTGCTGGCTTCGCGTTACGGCGCGATCTTCGTGCCTGCGACGAGCGCTGCGAGCTCGGTCGCCGAGTCGGCGCCGTCGATCGCGAACACGTGCAGGCCGTCGTGCTTGACGAAGATCTTGCCGGCGCCATCGCCGCGATCGAAGCCGGTCGCGCTCGTCGGATCGCCGGAGCCCTTCGGGAAGCGCTTCGCGAGGCTCGCGACGTAGGCGCTCGTGAACTCGTCGGCGTCTTTCGGCGTGTCCCACGTCGTCGCGATGCGAGCGATCGGGCGGCCGTCGGCTCGCGTGACGACCGATTCGTGGTCGCCGCCCCAACCCGCCGACGCGAGCTTGGCCTGAGCGGGATCCCACAAGCTGAAGTAGACCTGCCATTGCAGCTCGCCGAACACGACGTCGCTCAGCGCTTTGCCCGCGAGCTTCGGCAGCGTCACGTGATGCGGATGATCGCCCGCGAATAGCTTGTCGGGGTGGAGCATCTGCGCGGTCGACTCCGGCGGATGCACGAACAGATCGTCGACCGCTGGCCAACCGCCGCGTTTGTACGCGGCCGCGACGACGAGCGCGCCGTCGAAGTACGAATCCAACATCGGCACCATGACGGTTGCCGGGATGTCCTTCATCGCGTCGCTCGCCGCCTTCATCGACGGATCGGAGCCGCCCATCAGCGCGCCCATGTTGGTCAGATCGGCCGATGACATGTTCGTGAACATGCCGAGCTGCTGGACGAGCCCGTCGATCGCGGTCGCCGGGATCGGTTTGTCGGGCGACTTCTCCATCTCCATGTACAAGAACATCGTGAACGTCGCGTCGCCCTCGACGACGAATCGTCGCGCGGCGCTGGCGTCGTCGTCGAGCTTGGTCGAGCCGCTGCCTTCGTCGGGCAAGTAGGTCTGGAGATCGAAGTGCTGGTCTTGCAGGCCGTGCGTCAGCTCGTGCGCGGATGTCATGTCGAGCGCGGCGTCGCTGTCGGGCACGATGACGATGAAGAACTTCTTCTGCTTGGGGTCGTAGTACGCGGCGGCTTGAGTCGCGAACGCTTGCTCCTCGATCTCGGCGAGGTTCAGCGGCTTCTCGAGCAGACCGAGCACGTAGAGCGCCTTCGACATGTCGGCGGACTTGTCGGGCGGCAGCTCGCGCGCGGTCTCGTCGTGGACGAACTTGCGGAAGTCTTCGGGCGACTGCAGCTCGCGTGGAATGTCGTGCTTGAAGTCGAGCTGCCGGATCTTCGCGAGCTTGGGCATGATGCCGGCGACCCGGCCGAGCGCGGCCTCGGCGCGCGCCTGGCGCTTCGCGGGCGTATCGGGCGCGGCGGGTTTCGCGACCCACGGATCGGCAGATCCCGCCGAGCCTTTGGCCGGCGGCGGCGCCGACGCGGTTCGATCACATGCGGCGATCGCGAGCAGCACGAGCAGCAGTCTAGTCGGCATCTTTTTCTCGCTGGAGCGGGAGCTTCATGACGAACGCAGTGCCGGTCGCGCCGGTCTCGACCGCGATCGTGCCGCGGTGATCGTCGACGACCTTCTTCACGATCGCGAGGCCGAGGCCGGTGCCGCCTTTCTTCGCGGTCGCGAACAGCTCGAACAAGCGGCCGCGCAGCTCGGTCGGAATGCCCGGGCCGTTGTCGACGACCGCGCACACGAGCTGATCGCCCTGCTTGTCGATCGTGACGCGCAGCTTGCCGCCTTCGGGCATGGCCTCGATCGCGTTGCGCGTGAGGTTGTGAAACACGCGGAGCAGCTTTTGCTCGTCGAAGAACGCGATGCCGTCGTACTTCGCGTCGAGTACGAAGTCGATGCCGCGACCGGCGGTGGCCGCGCCGAGCTGCGTCGCCAGCTCCTCGCTGAACTTGTTGACGTAGACCTTGCGCACGACGAGATCGGTGTCGCCGCGCGCGAACGCGAGCACTTCGCGCGTCATGCCGGCCATCAGATCGAACTGGCGCTGGATCTGCTCGACGTACTGTTCGCGCTGCGCGGCGTCGTCGGACGCGGCCATCAGCTGGCCGTAGCCGGAGATGATCGTCATCGGCGTCTTGAGATCGTGGAGCAGGCCCGCGAGCATCCGGCCGATCGACGCGAGCCGATCGCTCTTGCTCTGCTCGCTGCGCCGGCGCGCGAGGCTGATCGCGCTGGCGGCTTGCGCGGCGATCAGCACGAGCAGTCGCAGGTCGACCTCGTTCCACGGCCCGCGGATCTGCGACCGCGAGTCGCGGACCTGGCGGCGCTGATCGATGATCTCGATGCCGCCCATCACGTCTTCGCCGTCGACGAGCGGCGCGACCATCAGGTGCGCCGGCGTGACGCCCGACTCGCGCGCGACTTCCTGCGCGTGCCGCGGATCGTCGCCGGGGTTGTCGACGATCACCGGCGTCTTGTGCGCGATCGACTAGCCGATGAGGCCGGTGCCGTGCGGCAACGTGCGCTCGATCAGCCGCGGCGCCGCCGGACCTTGCACCGTGCGAAACCGCAGCGAGCCGTCGGGCTCGACGAGCGCGATCGATCCGGCGCCCGCGCCGAGCACCAAGATCGCCTGGGCTAGAATGCGCGACAGCAGATCGTCGAGATCGAGCGCGTGCGACATGTCCTTCTCGACTTCGTACAGCGCGTTGAGCTCGCGCTGGCGGCGCTCGAGATCGCGGCGCGCATCTGACAGCTCGAGGTTCTGCAGCAGCAGCGATTGATAGAGCCGCGCGTTCTCGATCGCGATCGCGGCGGGTCCGGCGAGCGCGCCGAGCAATTCCTCGTCGGCGCGCGAGAACGCGCCGTCGGTCTTCTTGTTGAGCACCTGCAACACGCCGACGAGCGCGCCGTTCGCGCCCATCATCGGCACACTCAAGATCGTCGTCGTGCGGTAGCCGCTGCGCAGATCGAACGCGGGCTGAAACCGCTGATCGGCGTACGCGTCGGGGATGTTGACGAGCTCGCGCGTCTGCGCGACCCAGCCGGCGACGCCCTCGCCGCTCGCGAGCCGGATCTCGACGAGATCGCCGCCTTGCACGACCTTCGACGACAGCGTGCCGTCGGCCTCGTCGGCGAGGAACAGCGTCGCGCGATCGGCATCCATCAGCTCGGTGACCTTCTCCATGATCAGCGCGAGCAGCTGATCGAGATCGCCGACCGACGACAGCGCGCGGCTGACGTCCTGCACGAGCGCGAGCTTGCGCTGCTCGCGGCGCAGTGCGGCCTCGAGCGATTGCAGCTCGTCGGGCACCGCTGCCGCTGCCAGAGGTCCGTCGGCCATCCGCGGCCATCCTAGCGTATTTCAGGCGCGCAACCGTGCGACCGGAAGCCGCGCGGCTTCGAGCGCGCGGCGCGCTTTCGCGGCGAGCAGGCGCTGGCGCACACCGACGCCGACGAACGTGACGCCGACCCCGAGCGCGACGCCGGCGTACGTGCCGATCGCCCACGGCACGGCCGCGGGAACGTGACCGACGAGCGCGTAGAACAGCGCGGTCGCGATCGGCGTCGTCGCCAGGAACGCGAGGCCGCGCTTGATCGCGCGCGTGCCCGGGCTCATTCCATCCCGCGGCGCCGCAGATCGTCTTCGTCGAGGCCTTCGAGGTGACCGATCTCGTGCAGCAACGTGTCGCGGATCTGCTCGGTCAGCTCGCTGCGCGTCTTGACCGCGCGGCCGAGGTTCTTGCGATACAGCACGATCGACGGCGGCTCGTCGTCGGGCTCCGGCGCACGGCCGACCGGCCCGCGATACAGCCCGAGGATCGTCGGCGGGAACGGCGGCTTGACGGCCTGCAGATCGGCTTGATCCGGCAGATCTTCGATCTCGATCTTCACCTTGGCGACGCGAGCCGCGCGATCCGGCGCGAGCGTCGCGATCACCTGATCGATCTCTTTTTGAAAGTCGGCTTTGCTGATCATCACCGGCGCGGTCAGCTCGCCCGGCGCGAGCTTGAGCGCGCGATCGAGCTCGGCATCGGCCGTCGGATCGCGCAGCTGTTCGAGCGTGAGCCCGAGCATCTGGTGCGTGTACGCATCGTCGGGCTGGATGCCGAGCGCTTTCTGGAACGCGGCCTTTGCCTCGGTGAACTTCGACAGGTCGAACAGCGCGACGCCTTTTTCGTGCAGCGCGTCGCCGCGACCCGGCGCGAGGCGCAGCGCGGCATCGACGCGATCGAGCGCCTCGTCGCTGCGGCCGAGATCGTTGAGCGCCTGCGCTTCGAGCACCGCGAGATCGGCGGCGAGCGGCGCGTTGCGATGCCGCCGCGCGATCACGCGGCGACTGCCGCGCTCGGCGAGCACGAGCCCGAGCCGGAGCGCGTCGCGGCCGCGTTCGCCTTTGCCGTTGATGTAGAAGTCGGCGACGGCGCGCAGCGTCTCG
>DASXEF010000630.1:0-3337 GCA_036490255.1 Kofleriaceae bacterium | reverse complement strand
GCTGCTGCGCTCGCACGCCGACGATCCGGTGTTCGCACAGTTCAGCGTGCTGTCGACGAAGGGCTATCCAGTCGCGAAGCAGCTCGCGAAGAGCAGCGACGTCACCGACGAAGCGCTCTACGGGCTCGGCTTCCGGCTGATCGAGAGCGGCGACGGCTCCAACGAAGAGCTCGGCGCCGAGCTACTGCAGGGCATCATCGACGAGCGCCCGCGCAGCAAGCTCGCGAAGGCCGCGAAGAACAAGCTCAAGCTCAGCGGTCACTCGGACGACGGCTGACCGCGAGCTACGGGATCACGACGACGGGGTTGATCTTGCCGACGTTGCCGCCGGCCGGATACGCGTACGACGAGAACGTATCGAGACCCCACACCATGATGTTGAACGCGCCCATGCTCGACGCCGTGTGGCGGCCGTTCGTGCACGTACCGACCGGCGTGAGCCGCTGCAGATCGGCGTTGGTCGTCTGCCACATGCTGCCGTCGCCGACCGGCTGCCAGCCCGTGATCGTTCCGAGGCAATCGACGGTGACGTCCTGGAACGTGCCGGTCGAGTCGGCCATGCGCGTCAGCACGAGGTTCGTCGTCGCGTAGGTCGGATCGGTGAAGAACACGTAGCTCGACAGCCACTGCGCCGGCGGGAGGATGTTGACGTACTCCTCGTCGCCGAGACAGTTCGTGCCTTCGTCACCCGAATCGCCGGGCCGCGTGCCGCCGGTGAGCAAGCAGCCGCTCATGTACTGGCCGAGATAGAACGGATGCATGTTGTCCTGGCTCGTGACCGTGAACGCCGTCGTGGTCTGGAACTCGACGACTTGACCGACGGCGAGCGCGGTCGGTGCGCCGGTCACCGCGGGCGTGTACGTGAGCGTCGTGCCGGCGACGGTGCCGACGAGGCGATAGTTGATCGACTCGGGCGCGAGGCTCGCCATGCGCGTCGCGTACGGCATCGCGACGTACTGGTAACCGAGCGCGGAGACCGGCGGGATCATCTGGTGACCGGAATCGCAACCACCGCCGGCCGGATCGGTCGCAGACGTCACGCAGAGATAGCCGGTGCCGCCGGTGTACGAGATCGGGTTGCTCGACTGGATCACGCTGCCGCCCATGTCGCCGGCGTCTTGCCATTGCACGAACTGACCGGCGTTGAGCGTGTACGTCGTCGTCGCGCTCGCGGGCGCGGCCACCACACCGGTGCCTGCAGGCAGCGAGCTCGTCGGCGTGATCTGCACCATCGTGTTGTCCATCGATGCCGAGATCTGGCCCCAGCCCGGACCCGACGTCGGCTTCGGACCGGCGGTCACGAAGTTCGTTCCCCACGCGGTCGTCGGGAACAACAGCTCGGCGCTCGGCAAGAACGAATCGGCGCCGCCGTACGGCATGATGTCGTAGCCGCTGACCGGCACGCTCGTCGTGATGTGGAACGACGTACCGACGCCGGAATCTGCATTGCCGCCGTTCCACACGGCCGCGCCGCCGCTCGAGGCAACTGCCGGCGAGATCGGGCACGTCATCGGCGTCGCGCCGTTCACCGCCGCCGGATCCGACGACAGGAAGAATACGCCGACGTTTTCGCTCGCGATGCCGGTCGCCGGCACGGCGGGCCAGCTCGCGGCAGTCGCTGCGCCGTTCGGCACGCGACCGAACATCGTCGGGTCGTACGTCGCGGCGCCACGATTGATGGTCACGACGCTATCGAGGGGCCAGTTGTTCGCCAGGAACACCGCGAAGCACGGCGGATCGATCTCGGGATAAAACGACGGCGTCGCGACGACGAAGTCACAACCGACCGTGCCTTGGCTCGCCGCGGCGGCCTGGCAGGCCGGCACGCACATGCCGTCCTCGCAGCCTTGATCGCTCGGGCAGGTCTCGACGACGTTGCCGTTGCCGTCGATGACGTTGTGAAGATCCGAGCTGCACGACACGCCGACGCCGCTGCCGCTACCGTTGCCGCCATCGCCGTCATCGTCGTCACCAGCGCCATGACGTGGACCGGGACCGCATGCCGCGAAGAGTGCCAACACAGCAAACGCGAGAACTGCGGTGAGCTTTCGGGTCATCACAGCTTCGACATTACGCCGATCCGCGGCCGAGAGGTCTCACAACGGTAAACCGAACACGCGCAGGTACCACCCGGCAAAACCACCAAGACCCACTGCTATGACAAACAGCACGAACACTCCCCAACGAAATCCACTGGGGTCAACTGTCGCCACCGGCGCCATCGACGATCGACGCGCACGGTCGTGCACTTCGGGTGGTGGCGGCGCACCACCGACGACGATCGTCGGCGTCATCGGCGGCAGCGACTCGCGGATCGGCTCGCGCAGGATCGGCCGCAACGACGTGTGGCCGCGCACGACGACCGGAACCTGCACGTCTTCATCGGCTTCGGCCGGCACGAGATCTCCGAGCGGCATGCCGACGCGCACGCGATCGAGCAGCTCGCGCTTGGTCGCGATGCGCTCGCCGAACAGCCGCATCAGCTTCGACGCGAGCGCCTGACTCGGATCGGGCTCGACGCCGAGCTGGCGCGCGACCTCGAGCAGTGCATCGCGCATGTCGGCGGCGCTGCGATAGCGATTCGACGGCTCGCGATCGATCGATCGCATCACGACGACGTCGAGCTGATCGGGATAGTCCGGCACCTGCGTGCTCGGCGGCGGCACGTCGGCGCCGACCGCGTTGCCGTCTGCGAACGCGCGGCGCAGCGTCGTCAGCTCGTAGAGCACGAGCCCGGCCGAGTAGACGTCGGACTGGCGACCGAGCGGTCGCTGATCGGCTTGCTCGGGCGAGCGATACGGCGAGTCGGGCTCGGCGATCGCGAGGCCGAGATCGATCAGCTTGACGTCGCCGCCGTACGTGATGAACACGTTCTCGGGCGACACCGCGCGATGCAGCTCGCCCGCTTGATGAGCGGCGTGAATGCCGTCGCAGACCTCGGCCATCATGTGCGCGGCGAGCGGAAACGCGATGCGCTCGCGGCGCTTGAGCAAGCGGCGCACGAGCCCGGCGAGGTTCTCGCCTTCGAGATATTCCTCGACGAGAAACATGTCGTCGCCGAGCTGCACGAGCTCGTGGACCTCGACGAGATTGGGATGCCGCGCCGACGAGCCGCGGCCCGCGCCCGGCGGAATTCGCTTGATCGCGACCGGCCGCCCGTTCGGCTCGCGGCCCAAGAACAGCTCCTTGCGATCACCGATCGCGATGCGGCCGACCAGCTCGTAGCGGCCGATCGTGCTCACGGAACCAGCTTGTACCCGAGCCCGTAGACCGTGAGGATGTGGCGCGGGCTCTTCTGATCTTCTTCGAGCTTGCGCCGCAGCTTGACGATGAAGTT
>DASXEF010000608.1:0-4887 GCA_036490255.1 Kofleriaceae bacterium | reverse complement strand
CGTCGCCCACCTTTGTATCGCATTCGATCGATCCCCCGTGCCGCTCCACGAGCTCGTGAACGATCGACAGGCCTAACCCGGTGCCTTCGCCGACGTCCTTCGTCGTGAAGAACGGATCCCAGATCCGCGGCAGCACGTCGGTCGGAATGCCCGGGCCGTTGTCGGCGATCTTGACCTCGACGCTGCCGTCGTCGCCGCGGGTCTCGATCGTGATCGTCGCGTTGTCGCGGCCGACGAGCGCCTGCGCGGCGTTCGTCAGCAGATTCATGAACACCTGGTTGATCTGACCGGCGTGGCCGCGCACGCGTCCCGGGTTCGCGTACTTCTTGTCGACGGTGATCATCCCCTTGAGCAAGTGACGCAGCAGCTCGAGCGAATCGTCGATCGAGCGATCGATATCGAACTCGACGACGCTCTCGTCGTCGGTGCGCGAGTAATTGTGCAGTGCGCTGACGATCGCCTTCGTGCGCTGCGCACCGCGTTGGACGACCTTGACCATCTCGCGCACGTCCTTCGCGGCATCGCCGCGCACCGTCGCGTCGCGATCGTCCATCTGCGCGACCGCGTCTTCGAGCGGACCGACCGTGTTCACGATCGCGTTGACCGGGTTATTGATCTCGTGCGCGATGCCGGCGACGAGCTGACCGATCGACGCCAGCTTCTCGGACCGCACGAGCTGCTGCTGCGCGCGCGTCAGCTTGTCGAGCGTTTCGGCGAGCTCGCGGTTCTTGCGCGCGAGATCGGCGGTGCGCATCTGCACCGCGCGCTCGAGATCCAGGTTGACCTCTTCGGTCGATCGCAGCTTGTCGCGCAGCGCGCGCCGCATCTCCTCGAGTGCGAGCGTGAGCCGGCCGATCTCGTCGCCCTCGCCGGCCGCGACGACCGGATCGGCGAGCTCGCCGCGCGCCATCGCATCGGCGCGCTGCTCGAGCCGGCGGATCGGCGCCATGAACTGCGCGACGGTGAACGCGACGATGCCGGCGCACGCGCCGAACAGCACGAGGAAGAACACGAGCAGCTCTTTGAGCGGCTGCACCATCGATTCCCCGCGGCCGCGATAGCTCGGATAGAACACGGCGAGCGAGCCGAGCTCGTAGGTGTCGCCGCGCCACGCGATCGACAGCCGCGCCGACAACCCGGTGAGAAACGCGCCCTGCATGTCGATCAGCCGATCGGGCGCGGCGCTCTCGATCATCGCGCGCACGTACCACGGCGGTTGCGGCGCGCCGGCCTGACCGCCGCCGACCTTGAGCAGCTCGCCGTTCGGATCGATGTAGTAATCGACCGCGCGCGCGGCATCGGGCGCACGTTCGGCGATGTGGCGCAGCGCGGCGCGCACGGCCGTCGCGTTCGGTGGCTCCGGCTGCGCGGCGAGCTCGCCGTGGATCGCCGAGCGCAACCAACTGAGGTTGAGCGCCGCCTGATTCTTCGCCGAGTCGGTCTCGAGGTTCTTGTACTGGACGAAGCCCCACAACAGCGCCATCCCGCACGCGAGCAACACGACGCCGCCGAACGACAGCATCAGCTTGCTGCGCAGTGACAGCGTCGGACCGATGCTGCGCACGGGCACGCGATAGCGCTGCGTCAAGTGCGCGAGCAGCGGGCGAAGCACGTCGCGGTGCCACAGCTGCTCGTAGATCGAGCCGGCGACACCGAGCACGAGCGTCGCGAGCGCGAGCACGACCGCGTCGTCGAGATCGAACGCGAGGTGCAGCCGCATGACGAGCGCGCCGACGAGCGAGATGATGCACCACACGCCGATCGTGAGCAGCGCGAGCCGATACGGCAGCGCCTGCGCGCGGCGATACACGATCGCGGCAGCGGGTGGCGATGCGACCGGCTCGCCGCGCGATGCCGACAAGTACGTGCGCAGATCGCGCGTCATCGTCCGCGCGATCACGACCCATACCGAGAGCCCGATCGCGACGGCCATCGGGTACAGCTCTTCGAGCTGCAGGTACTTCTCGCCGCGAAGCTCGGGCATGAAGTAGTACGCGAACGCGGCCTGCGCGGCGAGCACACCGCCGGCGACGATCATCGCGACGAGCACGAAGCGGCGAAAGTGGCTCTCGTCGAACTTCTTGAGCGGCGAGCCGCTCGCGAACAGCCGACCGCGCACGTCGCCGAGCACCTGCGCGGTCCACAGCGCGCGCAGACACGACACGATGTAGGAGTGCACCGCCGCGATCGCGATCAGCGCGGCGACGCGGTCGCTCGTCCAGTCGTTGTAGATGTCGAGGAACATGCCGGCGAGCGCGGCGCCGATCGTCCAGATGCCGGTGCGCAGCAACAGCACGCGGACCGGGCCCTTGAGCGAGGCCCGATACGCACGCCCGGCGAGCTCTTTGCCGACGCGCTCGCCGTGGCGACGCGCGCGCACCGCCTGCCACAGCGGCAAGAACCACGACACGATCGCGAACCACCACACGACGATCCCGCCGACCGCGACCGGCACGACGGTGCGCAGCAGCGTATCGGCGCCGAGATCGCCGAGATCGAACGCCGACCACAGCGGATAGCCGATCGCCAAGATCTCGAGCAGGCCGAGCACGATCCCGGGGACGACCAAGCGGCGGCGAAACGGCACGTTGACGCCGGGCGCGACCGGGAGCATCGCCGAGCCCTCGGGCGCGCCGTCCAAAACCGTCGCCGCCGACGTGTGCGACGTGGTGCGGCGCCCGGTGTGCTCCTCGCCACTCGGCATCCGCGCAAGAATACTCCGAGGGCCGGCCTCGTCTATGATGTTCACAGATGCGGATCGGGACGTTCATCGCCACGCTCGGCATAGGCCTTGGCATCGCCGGCGTCGCTGCCGCCAATCCGACGCTGACGCCGATCACGAACAACAACTTCGCGCTCGACGCGTGGAGCAGCATCCCGTTCGGCGAGGCCGACTCGCTCGCGATGGGCGGCGCCAACGTCGCCAAGGCGGCCGGCAGCTCGGGCGCGCTCGACAACCCGGCGGCGTCGGCGATCCGCAAGTCGACCGACGACGTCTGGGGCTTCGACTACCACCTCGATTATACGAACGGCTCGCTGTCGAGCGACTACGGTAACTCGGGCATCGACTACGGCTCGCTCGGCGTCAAACAACCCGATCAGACCAGCCAGCAGCTCACGCTCGGCGGCGCGCTGCGCGTCTACAACTGGGGCGCGGCGATCAGCGCGACCGCGCGGTCGATGAACCTCGGCCAGAACGCCGAGGAGACCGGCAACGTGTTCGCCGAGTCGCTGACGCTGAAGGGCTCGACCGCGGTGTTCATCCCCGGTCCCGACATCGCGATCGGCATCGGCGCGCAGCTGGCCGTGTTCAACATGCAGCTCGATTGCGCCGGCCCGCAGTGCGGTGACTTGTTCACCGTCAGCGGTTGGGGCGCGCAGGTCGGCGTGACCTGGATCCCGCACCTGCAGAGCTTCCGGCTCGGCGGCGTCCTGTCGACCGGCATCACCGGCGACAACGTCGGCGGCTCGTGCATGGATCCGACGAACTGCCAGGGCTTCATGCTGCCCGATCGCGTCGCCGTGCCCGCGACGGTGACCGCCGGTTTCGCGTATCGCTTCGCGCCGACCGATTGGAACCAACAGACGTCGGGCTCGTTTCGCGACGAGCAATCACTCACGCTCGCGTTCGACGTCGTGACGAACGCGCCGGTCGGCGACGCGTATGGCCTCGACGCGTTCGCGATCGGTTACCTCGAGCGCTCCGACGAGCACTACGGCGTGTCGCCGCGCGGCGGCTTCGAGTGGGAAATGGTACCGGGCCGCTTTCGCTTGCGCGGTGGCAGCTACTGGGAGCCGAGCCGATTCGACGGCGTCGACGGCCGCATTCACGGCACGTTCGGTCTCGAGCTGCGCGTGTTCGAGGTCGACGTCTGGGGCCTTCGCCGCGGTCGCATCACGCTGACCGGCGATCTCGCGCGCGATTACTCGAACCTCGGTATCTCGATCGGCCTCTGGCATTAGCGAGTCTTCTGCGCCATCTTCGCGGCGCTATGAAGACACTCGCTTTGCTCGTCCTGCTCGCCGCGTGTCAGAAACAAGCCGACAAGGCCGACAACATGACGCCGGAGCCGGTCGCGAAACAGCCGAGCCCCGATCCGTCGCCGGCCGCACGCGCGAAAGAGAACGCCGAGCCTGCACCGGTCGGCTCTGGCTCCGCGACAGCCGCGCCGGTAGCAGCAGCTGCTGCCGCCGACGACACCGTGCGGCCACCGGTCGCGGCCGACCTCGCGACCTACGTCAAGAAGGTGCCGGGCAGCGGCAGCAAGTTGCTCGCGCAATTCGACACCAGCATGGGCACGATCCATTGCGAGCTGTTCGGCGACAAAGCGCCGATCGCGGTCGCGAACTTCGTCGGGCTCGCGACCGGTCAAAAAGCGTGGCTCGATCCGAGCGCCGGCACCACGCAGCACAAGCCGTACTTCGACGGCCTGACGTTTCATCGCGTGATCGCCGGCTTCATGATCCAAGGCGGCGATCCACTCGGCGCCGGCACCGGCGGCCCCGGCTACAACTTCGACAACGAGATCGATCGCTCGCTGAAAATGGAGCCCGGCGCGCTCGCGATGGCGAACACGGGCCATCCGAACTCGAACGGCAGCCAGTTCTTCATCATGGAAGGCAGCAAGCCCGGCTTGGTCGGCGGCTACACGATCTTCGGCCAGTGCAGCGATCCCGACGTGGTCAAGAAGATCACGAGCGTGAAGACCGACGGTAATGACAAGCCGGAGCAGCCCGTGAACATCACGAAGGTCACGATCACGAAGGGCTAAGCATGCCCGACGTAGCAGAGGGCTCGGCGCGTCGACTCGAGACACTCGACGATGGTGTCTTCGCGATCGTGATGACGCTGATCGTCCTGCAGATCCAGATCCCGAAAGGACCGGC
>DASXEF010000597.1:0-2247 GCA_036490255.1 Kofleriaceae bacterium | reverse complement strand
GCACCGACGTCGTGATCTCCGCGGCGGCGTGCCTTCGCGCGGCCGAGATGTTGGACAAGCGCGGCACGATGGTCGGCGTGATCGCACCGGCGATCAGCTACGGCGTCACCGAGTGCGCGACCGGGTTCTCCGGCGCGGTGTCGATCCCAGGCGACGTGCTGACCGCGTACATCGCGGCGGTCGTCGACGGCTTGCTCGGCAGCGGCGTGCGCCACGTCTGCCTCGTCAACAATCACCTCGAGCCGGCCCACGACGCGGCGGTCCGAGCCGTGCTCGCCGGCCGCGACGGCAAGGCCAGCTACGCGTGCCCGCTGACGCGGAAGTGGGCGCGCACGTTGTCGGCCGAGTTCAAGAGCGGCCAGTGCCACGCCGGGCGTTACGAGACGTCGATCATGATGGCCGCTGCGCCGGAGCTCGTACACGACGCCATGCGCGTGCGGCTGCCGGCGGTGCCGATCAGCTTGTCGGAGAAACTGAAGGACGGCGTGATGACGTTCGAAGCGATGGGGATGCAGGCGGCGTATGCCGGCGATCCCGCGGCGGCGACGATCGACGAAGGCGACCAGCTGATCCAGCGGCTCGGCGAGATGGTCGTCGGCGAGATCTTGGAAGCGATGGGCATCAAGCCCGCGACCGCGTGATCATTCGCAGCCGCAGCCCGCGACGCGATTTTCGATGTCGAAGCACAGCCCGTAGCACGGGAAGCAATCGCAGGTCGGCGTGTCGCCGCATGCGGCCGGCACGTCGACGCAGTACTCCATGATGACTTGATCCGGGCCGATGCCGGCGTCGTAGTCGACGTCGCATTGCGTGCCCGACGTGACGACGACGCAGAGCTGACCGGTGTGGCACGTCGCGCTGCCACATGACAGATCGCCGACGAGCGCATCGGATCCGACGCTCGCCGCGGGCGCGATGCTGCAACCTGCCAGTAACAACAGAACGAAGCGCATGCGATCGCGTTAGCAAGCACGGCGCCACGCGCGGATCGCGAGGTTGCACGCGCGATGCGGCGATGATCCGGACGCGAATGTCTCGATTCTCGCGTTCAGCGCTAATCGTCGAGGCCCAGCTTCGCGAGTAGCCGCAGCGCCGCCGGCGTGCCGACACGGCGTAGCGCGCTTCGCGATCCGGGCGCGAAGCGTCTGATCCCGGCGGTCGCGCGGATCCGCTTCGCGAGCTCGCGCCACGCCGCAAGCTCACCGCCGCGTGCGCGCCGCACGAGCGTGTCGATCGTGACAGCACGAACCGACTGCGGCGGCATCGCGGTCAGCGCCGGCCGTCGGTCAGCAAGCGCGCCGCGGGCACGCCGCCCGAGCGCTCGCGCAAGAACATCGCGCGGCTCGTCCGCTCGACCAACGTGCACGTGCCGGCGCCGGCGCCGACGCCGAGCCCGCAGACGAACGCACACGTCATCGCCGCGCCGACCGCGCCGAGCGAGATCGGCATGAGCAGGCCGAGCAACAAGCCGCCGGTCAAGATCGCGACCGGCGGCGCGAAGATCAGCTTCACGGCGCGGCGCGTTCGGGCGTCGTCGCAGTAGTCGGCCTCGCACGCGGGGCAACGCTGGCCAGATTTCAACGCGTGGCGCGCGCACCGCGACGCGATACAGCGGCCGCAGGTCGAGACGGGCGACTCGATACACGCCGTACAATGACGAGTGCCCATCCTAAAAGGATGCTCCCGTCGCTCGGGGAAACAAGCGTCTTAGATCACGGTCACGAAAACGCGGTGCGTCAGCCGAAAATCGTACTCGTACTCGTACTCGGCGAGGTCACCGCAACTCGGCGGGATCTGGCGAGCGGCCCCATCACCGGCGCGGTTTCGAGATCGGATCCGCCGGGCTCAACCTGCCGTGGTCGGAGCTCGACGCTCGAGCCGCATCCGGGATGTCGGCGAGCTGGGAGCTCGACGCTCGAGCCGCATCCGGGATGTCGGCGAGCTGGAAGCTCGACGCTCGAGCCGCCTCCTGGATGCCGGCGAGCTGGGAGCTCGACGCTCGAGCCGCATCCAGGATGTCGGCGACCTGGGTTCTCGACGCTCGAGCCGCATCCGGGATGTCGGCCAGCTGGGGTTCTCGACGCTCGTTTCGAGTACGAGTACGAGTACGAGTACGAGTACGAGTACGATCTAAGCGACCTACTCTTTGACGCCGTGCTTGCCTTTGACCTGCTCGAGGACCTTGGCGTACTCGACGTCCCAGGCCGCGGAACCTTCTTCGAGGTTCTTGATCCGGTCGCGCACTTC
>DASXEF010000536.1:0-1659 GCA_036490255.1 Kofleriaceae bacterium | reverse complement strand
CTCGAGCCGCGCCTCGCCCGCATCGACGGCGCCTTCGATCACGTACACGGCGCGCTCGGCATACTCGGGCGGCAAGCCGATCTTCGCGCCCGGCTCGAGCACGACGTCGACGTAACACAGCGGCGAGGCGACGCGAACGGGCGAGCTCGCGCCGAACGCTTTGCCGCACAACACGCGCACGCTCGTGCCGCCCTCGATGTGAGCCGGCAGCGCGCTCGCCGGCGTGTGCTCGAAGAACGGCTCGGTTTCTTCGACGGATTTCGGCAGCGCGACCCACAGCTGCAGGCCGTGCAGCGGCTTGACGCGGCCGTCTTTCGCGATGCGTTCGGAGTGCGCGATGCCTTTGCCCGCGCTCATCCAGTTGATCGCGCCGGGCTTGATCGACATGTGCGAGCCGAGGCTGTCGCGGTGCACGATCTCGCCTTCGAACAAGTACGTCACGGTCGCGAGGTTGATGTGCGGATGCGGCCGCACGGCCATTTCTTCGATGCTCGCCGGCCCCATGTGGTCGAGGAATGCGAACGGGCCGACCATGCGGCGGCCGACGGCGGGCAGCACGCGGCCGACGGTGAAACCGCCGAGGTCGCGAGCGCGCGCGATGATCTCGGTCTCGATCTCGACGCTCATGCAAACGACGCTAACACTCGCGACGCGCCGGCGTCGATACTCGCGCCGTGCCACGACGCCGACGCAGCCCGCCGGAGAAGAAGCAGCTCTCGCTCGAGCGCGATCATCCGATCAGCAAGCAGACGCTGCGCAAGCTGATGGCGTCGCAACGACGCGCAGCCGAACGCGGCCGTCGCGCGGCCGATCGCGTCGCGCTCGCGAGCGATCCGGATGGGTTTGCGCCCGTCCGACGCGAACAGGCCGGGGCCGCCGGTGGCGCGACACTGGCCGACATCGTCGCGCGCAAGCGCGAGCGCCGAGCGAATCAGACGCCGCGCAAATCGCAAGCCGCTCGCACTCGGCGGCGCGTTCGACGTCGACGGCGCGGCTCGCGCTAACGCGCTACGATCGAGCCGTGGACAAGGCAGACGCGATCGCGACGATCCTGCCGAAGGTCGAGCAGCTGCTCGCGGACGCCGAGCGCGAGCTGTGCGATGCGATCGCGAAGCACGCGCTGCGCCCGAAGCTAAACGGTCGTGCGAAGATCGTTCGTCTATTCCAGCTGCAGGCCGTGCGCTTCGAGTTGCTCGTCGCTCCGAACGACGAGCGGCTCTTGTCGACGAAAGCCACGTGGGAGCAGATGTCCGCCGACGAGATCATTGCCGCTTACACGGCGGCGCTATGATCACGCTCGATCGTCGAGCTCGCGATCGACTGACCGACGCGGCGACGACGAATCTCGAGGTCGAAACGATCAATCTCGCGTCACCGTTAGTTACGAGCGCGCGGCGGCGAACGAAGCTTCGAGGTCGCTCTTCAGATCGGCGACGTCTTCGATGCCGACCGACAGCCGGATGAAGCCGTCGACGATGCCGAGCTTCTGGCGGTTCTCCGCCGGCACGCTCGCGTGCGTCATGATCGCCGGGTGCTCGATCAGTGATTCGACACCGCCGAGTGACTCGGCGAGCGTGAACAGCTTGCACGTCGACAAGAAGCGCCGCGCGTGATCGAGGCCGCCCTTGAGCACGAAGCTGATCATGCCGCCGAAGCCGC
>DASXEF010000526.1:0-9581 GCA_036490255.1 Kofleriaceae bacterium | reverse complement strand
GGTTGCTCGATCCCAGCTTCGAGCGCGGGGATCTTCGGCGTCAGCTGCGTCTGACACCACTGGCGGACCATGCGCGCGACCATTTGAGTCTGCTCGTCGAGCTCGAACATGCGCCCATGGTAGCCTCGTTTTGCGATGCTCGACGAAGCGACGAACGAATGGCTGCGCGCGCTGCTCGGCCGGCACAAAGCGGTCGCCGGTACGGTGCACGTCGTGCGCGGCGACATGCTGACGATCGCCGGCGCGATCAACATTCCGCCGAAGGTTCAAGAAGTCACCGCGAAGATTCCGATCGGCAAGGGCATGGCGGGGCTCGCGTGGCAGCACGACAAACCGATCCAGACGTGCAACTTGAAAGACGACAACACCGGCGCCGTGAAGCCGGGCGCGAAAGCGGTCGACGCGAAAGCGGCGGTCGCGCTGCCGATCCACGATGGCTCGGGAACCGTGCGCGCCGTCGTCGGCCTCGCGTGGATGCACGACAACGAGCTGACCGCGGCCGAGCTTGCCGCGATCGCGAAAGACGCCGCCGATCTCCCCTAGCGTGAATCTCCGGCGCGTGTGGTCCCGCGTGGGGCCTCGCGCGATCCTCGTCGTCGCGTTCGTCGCGTTCCTGATCTACGCGTTTCCTGGTTTTCTCGGCTGGGATAGCGAAGCCAGCCTGGTGCAAGCGCGCTCCGGGCACTACTCCGACGCGCATCCGCCGATCATCGCGCTGCTCTGGCGGCTGACCGAGGTCTTCGTCGCTGGTCCGCTCGGCATGCTGCTGATCCAAGCCGCGACGCTACTCGTCGGGCTGTATCTCATCTTCGTGCGCGAGCTCCGGCCGAAGCCAGCCGCGCTGGCGGCGGCCGCTGTGTTCTTGTTTCCGCCGGTCAGCGGCGTGACGGGGCTGATCGACAAGGACGCACTGATGGCCGGCTTCGTGGTGCTCGGCATCGGGCTCGGGCTCCACAAGCGCATGAAGCTGGCGATGGTCGCACTCGTACTCGGCACCGCGATGCGCTGGAACGCCCTCGCCGCGACGCTCGCGCCGGTGCTGTGGTTGGTCGACGTCGGTGGCGCGACGACCGTGCGGCGCTACGCGAGAGCGGCGGCCGCGTGGGTTGCGATCACGATCGCGGCGCTCGCGATCAACACGGCGATCACCGATCGCCGCGAGTACGCGTGGTACGGCTCGCACGCGTATCAGGACATCGCGGGCACGTTGCACTACGTCACGGAGCTCGACGACGCGCAGCTTGCTGCGTTGCTCGAGGGGGTCCCTTTGCTCGCGACCGATCACCTGCGCTCGAAGCTCGACGCACTCTACGATCCCGCCGAGTACCGCCAGCTCCAGAAGTACGACGGCCGGATCTTCGAGATCCCGGCCGATGCCGTACAACGCGCCGCAATCGTGCGTGTGTGGAAGGCGACTGTGCTCGGCCATCCGTCGGCGTATCTGCACTATCGCTGGGATAACTTTCGCAAGCTCGTCCGGATCGATCCGATGGAGAGCTATTCGCAGGTCTACGTCTGGTTCCACGTCATCGCCAACGACGACTCGATCGCGATCCTCGATCACGACGCAGGTCCGTCGACGATCCAGGCACGCCTTCGTGGCTGGGCGATCTCGGTAAGCCGAACGCCGCTTTACGATCCGTACATCTACCTCCTGATTGCGTTGCTGCTGTTGCTGCTGTTCATGCGCGACCGGCTGGCGAGAACGCTGCTGCTCGCCGGCCTAACCTACGAAGCCGCGTGGTTCGTCCTCGACCCGACCGCCGACTTCCGTTACTCGCAATGGCTGATCCTGATGACGGTGATCGCTGGAACGCTTCGGCTTGTACGATGTAACGTCCGTGTATCCACGGATAATGTGACACGCGCATTACAGTGATGCGTGGTGGCTTCGCCGACGATTCATCGCCTCGTGCCCGACGACCTGGCTCACGGCACCACCGGCCGCGCGACGCTCCAACTGCACCTCGCGCGCTATGAATTTGCCGCGGCGCAGGCGCGAGGGCGCGTGCTCGATCTCGCATGTGGGGTGGGTTACGGTTCAGCGCACCTCGCCGAGTGCGATGTGACGTCGGTTGTCGGCGTCGATCTCGATCCTGCCGCCATCGCCTATGCGAACGCGCGGTACGCGCGCGACAACGTGCGCTACGTGCACTCGAACGCCGACGCGTTTCGCGATCCGGACGGCTTCGATACGATCGTCTCGCTCGAAACGCTCGAGCACGTTGCAGACCCGTTCGACGTATTCGACCACCTCGTCGGCATGCTGCGCCCGAATGGGATGTTGATCGCGTCTGTGCCGACGACGCCATCGGTCGACGTCAACCCGTATCACTTGCACGATTTCACTGCGCGATCGTTTCGCGCGATGGGCGCACGCCACCACCTGCACGAGATCGATCGTCTCGTACAGATCCAGCCGTTCGGCGTGTTCGACGTGATGTCTCGCCGCGAGCCGCGCATGAGCGACATGCGATCGCACCTGCTGGCGTACTACCTGTCGCATCCGCGGGCGGCCATTACCAGAATGGTCGCGACGCTGCGCTACGGCTTCACGAACCGCTACCTGACGATCGCCTGGCGTCGATAGCGACTCGCGAACAGCACGACCGCCGCGAGCGTGATCGTCGTGACGAGCCAGTGCGAATAGCGATAGTCGGCGGTGGGCGCGAGAAAGAACCATGCGAGCTGGTAGGCGAGTCCGCTCGCGATCAACGCACCGGCGAGCCGTTCGCGTAGGGCAAACGGGATCAGCAGCACGCCGAGGATCAGGTACGGCGCCGGATCGAACAGCTTGGTGAAGCTCACGGCGATCATCACGTCGGCGATACGGTGCTGGATCTTCGACGGTGCTGCGTCGTGTTGCACGAGCTCGTTGTCCTCGTGGCCGTACGCGTGGAACTGCACAGCTGCGTTCATGTAGACCGCGTGATCGAAGCGATTGAGCGCGGACCAGTTCTGCCACCGGAACTCGAGGTACGCGTCGGGGTTGTCGGTGATCAGCTGCTTCCACGCGCGGCCGACCGTCTGACGCTCCGCTTCGGTGATCGGATGCTCGAAGATCTGGTGCTCGCCGCGATCGAGGTGACGAAAATCGACCGGCTGATAGATCGCGCGCATCTTGTCCTGGATGTGGTCGTGGACGTGCAGCATGTCGGGCAGGAGTGATTCGAGCTCCGCGTCGGCGTACGGCCGCGAGAACTCGAGCGTGCCGGCCATGTCCATCAGCGCGTGCGACCAATACCAGTAGTGCGTCTCGCGATCGGCTAGCACGCGCGGCGCTTCGAGCGCGACGCCGGTGACGCCGATCCACGCGACAGTGGCGATCGCGTAGCGCCGCCAACCCACGCTGGCGCGCCATCGCCACAGCAGCACGACGAGCGGGAACGTCGCGGCGATCGCGTTGTAGCGGAACAGCGTCGCCGCGCCCATCAGCACGACGCCGATCCACGAACGCCGCGACGCGACGAGCAATGGGATGCCGGCGACCAGACACGCCGCCATCAGCGTGTCCTTGAAGATCGCCGCCATGATCGTGAGGATCGGCGGAAACCAGAAGACGAGCACCGAGACCCATGCTGCGGTCTTCGGCGGCATGTACTGGCGCAAGATCGCGAACAGCCCCCACGCGAACGGAATCGAGACCGCGACGAGCATCAGCAGTGGGCCGTGCACGAAGTGCTCGAAGAATCGCCACAGCACCGCCAACGCTGGCGGGTGATCGTCGGTGTAGAAATCGCGCCGCGCCTGCGCGAGCTGCGTGACCGAGTCCCATCCCATGTAGCCGGGAAACGCGTACACCATGAACGCGAGCCACCCGCCGACGACGATCGTGCGCGGTTGCGCCACGCGCCGACTATAAGCTCGGTTCGCTCAGAGCGGGTGCCAGCTCGAGCAATCGCCGAGCGGGCCGCTCTCGGCACTCGTGCTCACCGGCGTGACCCATTCGGTGCCGTTGCACTGGAACCACGTGCTGCTCGCTTCCGACTGCACGCAGCCGCGCGGCTCGATGTCCTCACCGAGCGTTGGCGAATAGCACCACGCGTAGGTCGCCGAGCAGCCGCCGGTCGAATCGATCGAGTCCCAATCGCCGTCGGTGCACTGGTACCAGTTGCCGTCGCTGGCGGCTTGCACGCACGTGCCGGCGTCGACGTCGAAGCCGAGCGTCGCGCTCGAGCAGCTCGCGCCGGAGCTCGTCGAGCCCGAGCCATCCGAGCCGGAGCCGTCGGAACCCGAGCCATCGCCGCCGCCCGAGCCGGAGCTCGCCGAACACTTGCCGAGCGGCGTCGAAGACGGCACCTCGGTGACGGTGATCTTCAAGCGATCGCTCCACCCGGCGCTCGACGTGTCCCACAAGACTTCCGCGCCGGCCGGCGACATGTCGAGGATCGGTCCGCCCGCGGCGGCTTCGACACAAACATCAGGGCCGTAGTCCATCGCTTCGAGCACGACACACTTGCCGTTCGCTTCGACTTGCAAGTGCGCGCCGCAGCCGTAGCGCTGGCGCGATGCCGCGTACCAACCGACGCCGTCCGCGGTGCCGCCGCACGACATCGGCTGCGTGTCGGCGCCGCCGCCAAACGTCGTCATGTAGTAGTCGCCGCTCGACGGGATGGTCGACGACGCGACGCCGTCGCAGCCGCTGAGGTGATCGGTCACCTGGATGCTCGCGCCCGCGGTCGAGTCGTTGTCTTCGGAGTGGCCGCCGACTTGTGAGGTGCAGGCAGCGACGAACAGGACCGAGATCAGCTTGGCGTTTCGCACGTCGCCGCGATGTGCAACGACCATGCGCGGTTACGCGTGATCATCGCGTGAAACGCGATGCACGACGTGTGAACGCCGGGATGTCAGCGTTGTGGGTGAGCTGACGTTTCGATCGGCGGTGCGAGGTCGAGGCTGCGATCGATTGGTTGCAGCTGGGGGAACATCCCCACCTAGCGGCGTTTCGGTTTGGTCGCGCGTGCGAGCGCAGGTCCCAGATCGCCGCTCGGCGTCACCTCGACGCGCTCGAGCCCGAGCCAGCTCGCCATGCGTGCGAGCTCGCCGGCCATCGCCGCGGCGAGCGTTGCGGTCGGCTTGGCTTCGGCGTGCGCGGCGTGCGCGCGCAACGTCTTGGCGGCGCGATCGGCTTTGAGATCGACGCGCGCGACGAGCGTGTCGCCGTGCAGCATCGGCAGCACGTAGTAGCCGTGCACGCGCTTGTGCGCGGGCGTGTAGATCTCGAGCCGCACGCGCATGCCGAACAAGCGCTCGGTGCGCTCGCGCATCCAGATCAGCGAGTCGAACGGCGAGAGCAGCGCGGTCACGCCGAGCGACGCCGCGGGCGCGAGCTCGCGATGCACGTACGCAGGCTTGGCCCAGCTCTCGACGCGCGCGAGCTCGAGCACGCCGCGCTCGACGAGGCTCGCGATCGCCGCACGCGCGCCGGCGACGTCGAGCCGATAGTAATCGCGCAGGTCGGTCTCGGTCGCGACGCCCATCGCGCGCGCCGATCGCTCGATCAACAGCTCGCGCGCGGTCGCGGGATCGAGCGGCGCGCGCGCGAAGATCGCTTTCGGGATCACGCGCTCCGGCAGATCGTAGAGCCGCTCGAAGTTGCGCCGCCGCGCGCTCGTGATCTGTCCGCTCCAGAACAACCACTCGAGCGCGGTCTTCGCTTCGGACCAGCCCCACCAGCCGCCGCGCCCGCGTCGACGTGCTTTGCCGAGCTCGAGCTCGCTCGCGGCGATCGGGCCCTTGTCGCGCACGAGCGCGAGCACGTCGGCGACGAGCTGCTTCTTGCGCGAGACCTTGCGGACGCCGCCCCACGCGTCGAGGTGCGCGCGGTCCATCCGAAACCGCATCGCGGGCCACAGCTCGATCGGCAACAGCGATGCTTCGTGGCCCCAATATTCGAACAGCGTGCGAGGCGGCTCCTGCGAGAGCGCGTCGAGCTCGGCCGGAGCGTACGCGCCGATGCGGCTGAACGCGGGCAAGTAGTGCGACCGCGCGAGCACGTTGACGGAATCGATCTGGATCACGCCGAGATGTTGTGCGAGCGCGAGCAAGTCACGCCGGCCGACCGACGCGCGCTCGGCGACGAACCCTTGCGCGGCGATCGCGATGCGACGCGCATCTGCCAGCGAAACTTCCAACATCGAGCTTCAAGCCGCGGGCGGCAGCATATGAAGCGTGCGCTGCGGGAACGGAATCTCGATCTGCTCCAGGCGAAACGCGCGGTCGATCGCGAACCGCAGCGCCGATGCGATGCTCAGCTCGTCACGCGCGTGCTCGATCCAGCACAACAGCGCGAGGTTGATCGCCGAATCGCCGAACCCGAGGTGGCGGACCTCGGTCGCGGGCTCGCGCAACACGCCGGTGATCGACGTGGTCAGATCGTTGAGCACTTTGCACACGCGATCGAGATCGGTGCCGTAGGCGACGCCGACCTCGATCTTGATCCGCCGCGACTCGGTCGGCACCGTGTGGTTGACGACCATCTGCGTGACGAGGTTCGCGTTCGGCACGATCATCGTCACGCCGTCGCGCGAGATCACGCGCGTCGCGCGCAGGCCGATGTCGTCGACGGTGCCGAGCAAGCCGCCGACGTCGATGAAGTCGCCTTTTTGCACCGGGCGCTCGAGCAACAGCAGGAGGCCGGAAATGAAGTTTTCGGCGAGCTTTTGCAAGCCGAAGCCGATGCCGACGAGCAGCACGGCGCCGGCGCCCATCACCGCGCTCATGTTGACGCCGATGGTGCCGAGCGCGACGAACAGCGCGATCAGCATGATGATGTAGCGCGTGATCTTCTGCGCGGCGAAGCGCATGCCGCGGTCGAGCCCGCGCGTCGCGAGCACGCGCTCCATGCTGCGCGTGATGATCGCGGCGGCGACGCGCGCGAACACCATGATCGCGATCGCGGTGACGATCGTCAGCGCGGTGACGGGAGTGCCGGATAGCACGACCAGCGGTGTGCGCAGGTACTTGAGGATCGCATCGAGCACAGCGACGAGCGTACTACGCACGCGCCGCTAGCGATGTGTTAAAGCCACGGCCGATGAAGCGACTGACGATCCTCGTAATGCTCGCCGCGGCTGCGACGGCGGTTTCTGCGGCGCCGAAAGGTCTCACGATCGACGACATGCTCGCGATGCAACGCGTGGGCGCGCCGAGCGTTTCGCCCGACGGCAAGCGCGTCGTGTTCGCGGTGCGCGACACCGACTTCGATGCGAACAAGGGTCGCTTCGATCTGTGGATGGTCAACATCGACGGCAGCGGGCTCGTGCACCTCACGACCGATCCCGGCAACGAGACCGATCCGCAATGGACGCGCGACGGCCAGTGGATCTACTTCCTGTCGAATCGCGACGGCAGCGAGCAAGTCTGGAAGATCTCGCCGAACGGTGGCGAAGCCGAGCAGGTCACGCGCCTGCCGATCGATCTCAACGGCTTCACGCTGTTTCCCGACGGCAAACACGTGGCGCTCGCTGCCGACGTCTGGCCCGATGCGAAGTCGCTCGCCGAAAGCGCGAAGCGCGATCGCCACGAGTCGAAGTCGAAGGTCAAAGCGCAGGTCTACGACCAGCTGCTGTTTCGCCACTGGGATCAGTGGGAAGACGGCAAGTACTCGCACGTGTTCGCGTGGACGCCGCCCGAGCTCGGCGGCAAAGCCGATGACGCGAAAGATCTGACGCCCGGCCAGATGACCGACACGCCGGTGCCCCCGTTCGGCGGCATGGAAGAAGTTCAAGTCTCGCCCGACGGCAAGTGGGTCGCGTTCGTCGCGCGCGTCGGCGGTCGCGAGATGGCGTGGACGACGAACACCGACGTGTTCCTGGTGCCGTCGAACGGCAGCGCGAAGCCGATCGATCTGACGACCGCGAACAAGGCCTACGACAACACCCCGCGGTTCTCGCCCGACGGCAAGTCGCTCGCGATCACGATGATGAAGCGCGGCGGCTTCGAATCCGATTGCACGCGCTTGGCCGTGATCGATCTGACGTCGCACGCCGTGCGCGACGTGAGCGAAGCGTGGGATCGCTCGGTGGGCGAGGTCGAATGGGCGCCCGACGGCAAGACGATCTTCACGAGCACCGACAACGTCGGCCAGCACTCGATCTTCGCGATCGACGTCGCGAGCGGCAACGCACGCGTCATCGTCGACAAGGGCACGAACGAATCGCCCGCGCTCGCCGGCGATCGGCTCGTGTTCGCACGCGACACGTTGAAGCTGCCGACCGAGCTGTTCAGCGTGAAGCTCGACGGTAGCGATCTGCGACAGATCACGCACTTCAACGACGCTCGCGTGAAGAACATCGTGTGGGGCGACTACGAGCAGTTCACGTTCAAAGGCGCAAAGGGCGACACCGTCTACGGCTACGCGATCAAGCCGGCCGGCTACGTCAACGGCACGAAGTATCCGATCGCGTTTTTGATCCACGGCGGTCCGCAGGGCAGCTTCGGCGATCACTTCCACTATCGCTGGAACCCCGAAGTCTTCGCCGGTCACGGATACGGCGTCGTGATGATCGATTTCCACGGCTCGACCGGCTACGGCCAGGCGTTCACCGATGCGATCAGCGGCGATTGGGGCGGCGCGCCATACGACGATCTGATGATGGGCCTCGACGCGGCGATCGCGAAGTACAGCTGGCTCGACGGCTCGCGTGCAGCCGCGCTCGGCGCGTCATTCGGCGGCTACATGATCAACTGGATCAACGGCAAGACCGATCGCTTCAAAGCGCTCGTCGTCCACGACGGCAACAACGACGAGCGCGCGGCGTACTTGATGACCGAAGAGCTGTGGTTCCCCGAGTGGGAGCACGGCGGCACGCCGTGGGAGAAGCCCGAGGGCTACGCGAAGCACGAGCCGTTCGATCTGATCAAGAACTGGAAGACGCCCACGCTCGTCGTCCACGGCGGCCTCGATTTCCGCATTCCCAGCACCGCCGGCATGGCGACGTTCACGGCGCTCCAGCGTAAGGGCGTGCCGAGCCGCTTCTTGTATTTCCCCGACGAGAATCATTGGGTCGTCAAGCCACAGAACTCGAAGCTGTGGCACGACGAAGTGTTCGCGTGGATCGACAAGTACACGAAGAAGCGCTGAGCTGACGAGTAGACAACCTGTGCAGCGTGCGTTGCGCGGATTGGTTGCTGCGAGGCCTCAAGTGTACGAAATCACGCGTGGCACATCTGCTGCACTTGCCTACATCAACATGAAGCGCATCAAGAACATCGATCTCGCGAACGTCGTCGGCGGCCAGGCATCTCCCCAAAACGCCGTCGGCTACGGCACGTGCATGAACAAGGCGACCAACAACTTCGCGTCTGCCAACCAGGGAACGATCAACTCGTTCCAGAACAAGCAGATCTCGCCGAGCCAGTTCGTCAGCCAGGGCACGTCGAACGCGGCGGCGTATCAAGGCGCTGCGGCGGACTGCGCGAAGCAGTTCCCGCTGCAGTGAACCAGAGCGGCTGAAGCGCGAGCGTAGCGAGCGCGACGGAGCGATCCGCGATCTCGTGCGGTGCGCCCCGTGCCCTCGAGCTCGTAGTACCCGTCGCGGAACGCCGCGTCGCATTGGATTCCGATCGGCGGGGCGACC